>NZ_JAUBQD010000023.1:0-91985 GCF_036701085.1 Microcoleus sp. Pol7_A1 | reverse complement strand
ACCGAAACATAAACCTATTCATATTCACTCATTTATTTATTATACATCGCTGATGTTATTAAATTTTCATTCCTTAGATCATTTCTGAGCTGCTACTTGTAGATATCAAACCTAGTTTTTCCTGGCAGCGGTTTATATAAAAACTGACGACTGTATCAGCAGGGTTTTGTTCGATTAGTTGCTGAAAATATTCCAAGGCGGCCACAAATCTTTCGGATTGCCATCCTTGAATTCCTTTGTCAAATAAAACCTGGGTAAGCTGCTTTGCTTCAGAGTCGGGACACGAGGCGGCCCAGATTTCGTAGATTTCTATAGCTTGCTGCTTGCCGCGCGGAGTTACTCGATCGATCCAGCGATAGTAATAATTGTTCTTTGGCAAATTGCTGTCGGCAGCAGTCGCCCGAGAAGTAGAAATAATAGTCTCCTGTGTTTCCGCTTCCAAATCGCACTTTAATAATAGACTTTCTTTTGAGTTTGAGTTGGGACTTATACCATTTAGAAATTCTCTCGCATGAACGATCGCATTTTCGCTAACAATAATTTGGCAGCCGTATATTTTAGTTAAATTTTCTAGCCTAGAAGCTGTATTGACTACATCGCCGATGACTGTAGAGTCCATGCGGCGATCGGAACCCAAAGTGCCGATCATGCCTATACCTGTGTTAATTCCCGTACCAATATTGACGGGAAATTCTAAATTGTATTGGTGGCGGCTCGCATTAAATTCTCGTAAAGTTTCTTGCATTGCTACTGCGGCTTCTATCGCATCCATAGCGTGAGAATTCGGCTTGTCAAATACTGCCATGATTGCATCGCCTAGGTATTTGTCAATAAACCCGCCGTGGGATGTTATGCAATCGTTCATTTTAGTAAAAAAAGCGTTCAGCCATTCAAAAGTCTCGCGAGCTTCTTGAGATTCTGCGATCGCAGTAAACCCGCGAATGTCGCAAAATAAAATAGTCAGCTCTTCTTCTGTGACATTGCCCAACTGAATAGATTCTATTCCTTGCGGCGCAATTCGTCCGAGAATTTGCTCCGGCACAAATAGCTGAAATTTTTCTGAAAGATATTCGTTTGCCTCCCAAGCTGCGGCGATTTGCTGCTTGCTTTGCTCTCTGACTTGCTGGTTGAATTGGGAAGATACAGCTTGCGCTCGCATTTGACTCAACTGCAAAATATTTTCAACTTTCGCCAGCAGCAAGCGACTGTTAAAAGGCTTTGTCAAATAATCATCGGCCATCATTTCTAACCCTCTAAGGCGAGAGGTATCGTCATCGAGGGCAGTCAAAAAAATTACCGGTACAGTTTGCAATGCCGTATCCTTTCGCAGGCTATCGCACACATCAAAACCGTCCATCTCCGGCATCATAATATCCAGTAAAATTAAATCAGGTCGAGATGCGCGGGCGAGGGAGAGCGCTTCAGCCCCAGATTGCGCCGATACTGTGGCGTATCCTTCCAGGCGCAATAACTCTTCCAGTAAAATCAGATTAGCTGGCTCGTCATCAACCAACATGATGCAGGGCGACTTGTTTGACATGGAATATATATATTGAATTTAGCTCGGGACTTGCGCGTGGGCTACCTCGAAAACTGGTTAATTCGTATATTTCTCGTTACTAAACTCGATATTTTTCGTAGGAACCAAGTTTGTGAGGCAAGTGTGCGCAAGTCCTATAGATATTTATCTACTATTGAGTTTAACCTTTCTTTTTATCAATTATAATAAATGGCAGTGCTGGATTACAAATAATTATTGTTAGCTGAGAAAAGAACGAACAGTAGCGATCGTCAAATTCAAATCCAGCGGCTTGCTCAAATAAGCAGAAGCGCCAGCTTCCAAACATCGATCGCGGTCACCGGGCATCGCCATCGCCGTCACCGCAATCATCGGTACCGACTGCCAGACAGGATCTGCTTTAACTCGGCGCATCAACTCAAAACCGTCAACATCCGGCAACTGAATGTCCATCAAAATCAAATTCGGCAGCAACTCCGGGGCAGTAGAGGCGGCGATACGATCGACCATCGCCTTCCCATCCGCGAGTATCTGTACCTCGTACCCCTCCAATTCCATCACTTCAGAAATTAACATTTGGTTAAAAGGCTGGTCTTCGACAACCAAAATCCGCTTCCTGCCAATTCGTAAAGCAATCGCAGAAGCAGGGACTGGCTTGGAATCCAAGGCACAAGAAGCAAAGTTTTCCAACTCTTGACGCATCTCCGTCAAAGGCAGCCAAACGCGGAAAACACTTCCCCGATCGCAAACTGATTGAAAAGAAACAGTCCCCCCGTGCAATTCTGCCAGTCGCTTCGTCAAAGCCAAACCCAAACCTGTACCTTCGTGGCGCCTAGTCAGCGAAGAATCCACCTGTTGAAAAGGTCGAAATAGCAAGTGCCAGCGGTCTTGAGGAATGCCTATGCCGGAGTCTTTCACCTCAAAACACAAATAAGGAGTGCTGGCATTTACAGGAGAACAATCCGGCCGATAGTCGTCGTTTATTTCGCTGCCATAGGCCAGACGCCCGATGAGTTTAACTTGTCCCTGCTCGGGGGTAAATTTAATGGCATTGGAAAGTAAATTGATCGCAATTTGTCGCATTCGCCGTTCGTCGAGCCAAACTTTAGTAATGCGATAGTCGAGTTCTAAAGATAAAGCTATCCGCTTTTTGTCTGCCCGAGGCTGCATCATTTTCAAACAGTCGGTCGCGAGTTCGTGAACGCGAACCGGCTGTAAGTTTAGTTCTACTTTCCCGGCTTCTATTTTAGAAAGATCCAGAATATCGTTGATTAGCTGCAACAAGTGCTGGCCGCTTTTTTCGATCAGTTCTACATAGTTGATTTGCCGATCGTTCAAGGGTCCGGCAAATTGCCGCAGCAGCAAGTCAGAAAAGCCGAGAATGCTGTTGAGAGGCGTCCGCAATTCGTGAGACATCGAGGCTAAAAACTCGGATTTCAACTGAGAAGAATACTCTAATTGTTTGTTAACTTGGCGCAGATTTTCTTGTGTCTGAGTCCGCTCGATCGCCGCCCCCAGAGTCCGGCAAGCAGCCTCCAGCACTTCTTGGTTGAGGGCGGTTTGCAGTTTTTTGACGTTGCGCGACTCCAGCGTCAGTACGCCGATAATCGTGCCGTTGGTAGCTGCGATCGGAAAAATGCCCAGTTGTCCGATTCCCGGATGCCGAAATTCCGGCACGGCATTGGGATGTTGGGCATAATCCTCGACGAACAAAGGTTTACCAGTTTTCACTACTTCCCACAGCAAACCTATGCCGTAGGGAATGCCTTTGTCGAGCAATTCTTGCATTCCTGCGGCGACTGGTTCCCCGTAAGTAGCCAGAAATTCACTAGAAACTTGGTTGTAAATCGCCGCCGCAAACCGATCGTTTCCCTTGCCGCTAATCACCTTGACATCTCCGAAAGATGCATTCATTGCCTCTACCAGATAGGTGAGGGCAAAATGACCTATTTCTTGCAAACTGTCAGAGTTTTGCAGCCGTTCAGTTAAACCTAACAGAAATGTCAGCCGCCGGACTTCTGCGTTCAAGCTAGCTTGAGAGTTTTGGTATACCGTAACGTCTCGAAAGATAAACAGCCGTCCGCCGCTGTTGGTAATCGTGACGCACACCTCCAAACAAACCGCATTGGATTGCTCGAAATAATATGATAAACTTCCATCCTGAGATTTTTCCAGTGCTTGCTTAAATTGTTGCCACTGCTGGACTGACAAGTAACCCCGATCGACAATTTCCGCAAACAGCACAGGGCACTTGGGCTTTGTTGCGAGCCATTCTGGGGACAGTCCCCAAGTTCCGGCCAATTTTTTGTTAAACAAAACTAAGCAGTCCGACGAGTCGAACAGAGCGATCGGATTGTCTACTTGATTGAGAATCAGTTCTTGGTCTGCTTTCAACTGCTGCCCGTCTATCTCCATTTTCTCTGTGTCTGTAGCTCTTAGTTTTGTTGTCATAACTTTTTACGGATATGGCAAGAGTTCTTTGATAACCCTTTACTTAATGTGACATAATTTTAGGTTTTTTGGTAGTGAGCGGGAGCGATCGCTTTTGTGATCTGAGACACTTGCTGGTTTCGGAGGGCGATCCTAGCCAGCTTTGAACTGCATCGGCTACACTGCTTAATCATCAGGTAATAAGGAGGGAAAGCATGATGACAGAAGGAGAATATTGTAATAACAATGCTGTCCAAGTTGATTGCCTCTGACTTGAAACTATTGTGTTCCACCCTGTGCTAAATTTACCCAGAATAAAAACTAATTGACCCGATCGTAAAAGAGCATATGTCAAAATGCAATCACGACCTTACCCTTAAACTGTATTAGCAATAACTTGGTTATTTCGCTTAACTGGTCAAGCAAATGTTGCGTTCAATAAAACACGGGTAAGGTGCGCCCTAAGCACGCGAAGGAAGTGATATCGTTTTTGGTTGCATCGGTATTGTTCAAATGTCCAAACAGTGAGTTGTCCCGAAAGCATAATTTTAGTCAACAGTCAACAGTCATCTGGCTCGTGCAACTGCAATTGATATGATATCAGTTTCAAAAAAGCAACTGTAGGGCCGTGTTCCCAACCCATACACAATCAGTTATTCCCACTTCTTTAATCTCAAATAGTTCGCCTGAGCGCTCGCGCCGAAGTCTAAAATCTCAAAAGGTATGAGTTATTACGATCGCACTTATGAGTAAGGTGCGCAGTGCGCACCCTACAAATGTGAGTTAGAACGCAAGTCTTGTTAATGTTTATGAGGATTTTTCGGAAAAGGAATCCCCAAACTTTCGTGAAACACAAGCTGAGTTTTATAAGTCAAGCGGCGGTTAACTTGTTTAATAATTTTTTCCAAAAGCGCATCGCCGGTTTTTTCTATTAAAGGTTGAGACATCGATCGAATAAACTTGGGAAAGCAAACCCCCACAGCCAAATCCAGCTCCCACGCAGCACTGGTAATCGCAGGCGGCAGCTTAGCACGTTCCGCACTCGGCCAATCGGCAGCAAACTCCTGAGACGGTATCTCCACTAGCTTCATCGCCGATCGAAAATCCACCTCATACCCCGGCGAGGTATAATTCGGAACCGGAATAGTCTTAATCAAATAGGAGCCTTCAGCGTCAGGAGGCAGCAACTCTAAACCAATTCTCGCTTCAACGCAGTAGCCAAAAGCCCCAAAACGCCCGATTAATAAGTCATAGCCGTTTTCGCCGAGCGGCTGGGCCTTCATCGGCGAAGCGCACTGGCAAAACCAACTCTTGTGGTTGTTCAAATGCTTCGCCACCGTCTTCGCATCCGCGTACATCTCCATGCTGTCTTCAAAATGCGTGTGAAACCAAATCGGCTCAACTTCCTCTCCTGCCTCCGCGCTGCCACTTTCCGGCTGTCGGAAACTCGCATCTGGGTAGTAATTTTCGTCAGAAGCTTCAAAAGTTTGATATTCAGCGGAATCCTGCTTCATTGTATGCTCTCCTGTTATACACGCCAATCAATCTGGTTGGGGATGTGTTAAGGAAGTTTCCTCCCTACAATTGAGAAATTGATAGTAACAAAACTTACCCTAGTTCAGCATAACTCGACTTATGAAAGCATTTGTAGCAGGAGCCACAGGTCAGACTGGCCGCCGAATCGTCACAGAATTGGTCAAGCGAGGCATTCCCGTGCGCGCTTTAGTCCGAAATCTAGAGACAGCTAGGCAAATTTTACCACCGGAGGCTGAGTTAGTGACTGGGGATGTATTAAATGCGACTTCCCTGGGCGATGCCATCGGCGATAGTACGGTGTTGCTGTGCGCGACTGGGGCAGCCCCTGGTTTTGACCCGACAGCGCCTTACAAGGTGGATTTTGAAGGTACTAAAAATTTGGTGGATGCAGCTAAGGCTAAGGGAATTGAGCATTTTGTGCTCGTGACTTCTCTGTGCGTCTCTAACTTTTTTCACCCGCTGAATTTGTTCTGGCTGATTCTGGTTTGGAAAAAGCAAGCCGAGGAGTATTTGCAAAAAAGCGGCTTGACTTATACGATCGTCCGTCCGGGCGGTCTCAAAAATGAGGATAATTCAGATGCGATCGTCATGGCTGCTGCGGACAAACTATCAGACGGTAGCATTCCCCGCACTAAGGTAGCCCAAGTGTGCGTGGAGGCGCTGTTTGAGCCGACTTCTCGCAACAAGGTTGTGGAAATTGTGGCGAAGTCGGAGGCTCCGCAAAAGAGTTTTGAGGAGTTGTTTGCTGCTGTGATTTGATTGAATTAGACTCGCTTGGGTTCGGTGCGTCAGACAAAAAACACTTTGATGTGGGTCAAAGATTGGGGCTGACGCACCCTACACCAATTTTCCGATCGCCAAATCTGGCAAAATCTTAATAGTTTTACTATTCGCCGTTGAAATTTCCCTCTCTCAGCATGAAAACTCTCAAGTGGCCAGCTTGGTTCCCCTATCCGATTTCGTGGTTAAGGGCATTTGCTCTCGCTCAGAGTTTTAGTTTTGTCCTTCGCAGGGGCATTCCTTTTGTCAGCGACGATATCGGCTTTCTGACTCTACTGCTGGCGGCTTGGCTGATTCAGTTACCTTTGTTTTCTATTTGTCACTTTTTAGCCGTCAAAATCTTAAATCCCTTACTAATTACGCTGCCGAGCCGCTTTCGCGTTGCGCGCAAGTTCAAGCGCCGACGCACTGGTATGCGATCGCACTTGCGAGAAGGCTTGAATGCTCTTGTAGTGATTTTTTTTGCATTCAATCTGTCACTGTTGGTGCAACTTGCGATTTTTTATTGGCCAGCGCGATCGATCGATCCGGCTCAATTACTAACAGGAATATCTACTCTAACAAATGTTGCGATCGCCGGTGAATTCGATTTCTGGCTCATCAAATTGGCTGGGGTTTTATCGAGTTTAACCCTGTTAGCCGCGCCGCTATATCAATACGATTTTCGGGTGCGCCGGATGCGGGCGGCTCGAAGATTAGCCGAAATTGCGGAAATAGAAATGACTTGGCTAGAAGCTGAGAAATTGAGCCGTCGAAAAAGGGGTTTGCTGAGGCAATCGGAAATTCAAATCCTCGGATTTCTACTTTTAATCGGCGCTGTGATTGGCGGCGGTGTTTTTTTTGTTGCCAATTTGCGGGGAAATCAGCAGTTGTCACAGTCGGCGAGTGAGGGGAGAAAATTGCCGCCGCTGGCGATGAAAACGGGCGATCCTTACATTCGAGCCCTGATGCGCACTATTTCTGCTAGCGAGTCGAATGTTTCTCGGCCTTATCACGTTGTTTACGGTGGCAAATATATATTAGATTTGAGCCGCCATCCTGACTGGTGCGTGAAAATTGTTAATGGCCCGAATCGGGGCAAGTGTACTACGGCCGCGGGCAGGTATCAATTTCTGACTACCACTTGGAAGGAGAAGGCTAAGCGCTATCAGGCCCGTCCTGCTAATTTTTTATTTTGGGAAGATTACAGTTTTGAACCCGAAGATCAGGATGCTGTGGTTTATGCTTGGTTGAGCGATCGCAAGTTTTGGAAAGCTGATATTTCAGAAATGCTGCGGCAGGAAAGATTAACTGAGGTATTGCGGATGCTTTCGGGAACTTGGACGAGTTTGGGATATGGAATTGAGAACAATTCTATGAGTTCTAGTTTGCCGAAAGTCTACCGGGAAATGCTGCGGGAAGAATTGGAAAATGCGGGTTCTTAGGTTAAATTAACACAAACAATGGTAGAAACACGGCACTGCCGTGTCCGAGAGATATCCGGTGCAATTTAGCAGATTTGATCTCACTCAGGACTAAGGGCAAAAAAATGGTTTTAGCCGCTATTGCTAGGGGTAATGTGCGCAGTGCGCACCTATAAAAATAGTTTGTGCGTCCAGGAATAATCACTATTTCAATTCTGGTAAAAAGGCTGTCAGGCATTTGTACAATTCTAATCCCGGCCCAGCTTGCAGCGGATAAAGCTTGTCGAAATTAATCGGGTTTCCCGGTGCTAATTTCCACTCGGTTTTCTGTACTGTTTTCGGGGAGATTTCGATCGCTACCGTGATGTTAATAATGTTGTTCTGCTGGGGGATTCCCCGGAAGCAGTAACTTTTTCCCGTGCGTTTGTCGGAATCGCTGCCGGTGATGTATATATCTTGTTTGCGAAATTGGATTTCTCGAAAAGGTCGATCGAGCACAAAGGAGTCTCGGTAGCGGTAGTCTCCGTCGGGTAAGCTTTGGACAGTCGGCCTGATTTGACTTATAACTGTTGCTGGACTAAAAGTTAAAATCATAGATAGGAGTTCCTGCTGTGACAACGGCGATTGTAGGGGCGATCGCCTTTTTGCTTGCTGGTGTCTGTGTCGTCGCGGGCGATCGGCTTAAACAAACGCGCCCTGTTACAAATTAATAAGAGTTGTTATGCAGTTTAACTTGATCCTTGCCTATCGTGAATAATTATTTCATGATTTCATCTCTATTACCCATCTGAGGAACAATAGAAATATTGAGCAAGCCCTGAGAAATTTTACGGGCGCATATCTAGGGATAAACAGAGGATACTGCTATGTTTGGCCGGACGGGAAGAACAAAAAATTTAGGGCTGGTTGAAACCGGAAACTCGGAACTGCGAGGCTCTATCACCTCGGCGTCTAAAAGTATCCGCACTGTCCGATCGCGAGTTTACAAAGATGAGGCTTTGGTGTCGGCTGCGCTGGCGGAACTGCCAGCTCTTTTGGCATCCCTCGAAAGCTTTCGCGAGTAGTAAAGTTTGGCTTTTCTCTTGCTATGTATGGCGCGTTGAGGTTTGTGATAGTGACTGCAAACCAAGCAGGGGCTGTGTTGATTGCACCTACAATCCTCCTCGATTTGAGTATAGTTTTGCTGTACTGCGGTCGAACGGAACGCAGAAACCTGGTTGTTTACACAAAAACATTTTTACAGCGCTTTGTCCTGGTATAAAAACCCGGTTTCTTGGGTTTTTGTCCGTAAGTCCTGTGTTAACAAAATTTATTTGTGAGTGTCATCGGGTGCGAGCGATGCCTCTACCTTTTGGGAGGAACGGCTTAACATAGAGTCGTGAAGGTGTTCACTGTGCTGCCGTTCTTGAGCCATTAATTCTCTGGCTTTTTCTTCAGTAATTCCCTCGCTAGGTGTTTCTAGCTCGTGAGAGGAACGGCTGAGCATAGAGTCTTGCAAGTGTTCGCTATGCTGCCTTTCTTGTGCAATTAGTTGTCTAGCTTTTTCTTCTGCGTTCATGAGTAGTTTCTCCAATTGCTTGTTAGAATCGATTATTTTATTAAGATGCCACAATTCGAGGGTAAATGTAGCAAGATTTACAGATTTTTTTACAAAAATTTGTTTTATAAAAAGTTGAGTCTGCTGGCGGTGGGTATCGGAGCGGTGGTTGCCGAGCTAAATTATTGCCAAACGCCGGAAAAGATATTCTTGACTGCGATCGCAATTCGATTTAAGTCTTCCTTCAGCAACGGCGGCCAAGAAACTCCTTTGCGCAGTCCTGCTTCAAATTGCTGCAAACCTTCTACTGACAGTAAATGCAGTGCCGAGATTAATTGTCGATCGAGCATTGGAGATTCTTGCAGGCCCTCAAACAATATTTTTAAAGCTAATAAAATCGATGTCACCTGTCCGGGTACGGGAGGCTGACCTTGTTTGAGACGCATCAGGAAGGCGTCGGGATTTTTCTTGGTTTCCAGGGCGGTTCCTTGGTCGATAAGAAAACTGCGGGCTGTTTTGTAATCCATTTGACGTGCGATCGATCTCCGGCAATTAATTAGCTGGCATTATATCACTTTATGTCTCGCTCAATTTGGTAATATCTTTCGATACAGGCTAAACTACAGCTACTCGTGAGGTGCACCAGCCCAGTACCCGAAAGCTACTCGTGAGGTCGCCTTGTCCAGTACCAGAAAGCTCTCGTGAAGTGCGCATTGCGCACCCTACAGCTACTCTTGGTAAGCCCAGGCTTATCTAAATTTTACAGTCAAGTTCGATCGAGTTTTTGTGGGGTGGGCGGGACGCCCGCCCCAAAATATAATTTAGATACCCAACAGCTTAGTTATGGGTGGGATTTAAATAATAGAAAAATAAAACAATGGCAAAACAGCAAGGAAATAGCAGAAAATCAAAGATTTATCGCTACTTGTGGCTGCTTTTTTTGTGTCTGAGCTTTCTGTTAGTTCCGCTCATCAAAAAAATAGCTGCTGATACGCCATTTCCCCCACCCGCTCCTCTTGAAAATAATGCTACTTTTGGAGCGAGGATTCAAAGGACGATGGGGCTACTTGCGGCAAGCACTCCAACAGACCGCCGCCAAGTGCGTATTCTATTCTACGGTCAATCCATCACTGAGCAAGATTGGTGGAAAGATGTAGCGAAGGATTTGAGACAGCGATTTCCCAATGCAGATTTGATTGTGGAAAATCGGGCGTTCGGAGGATTTTATGCCCCGATTTTAATCCGTCCCAGCGAACACGATTTGTATCCTTTTTATCCAGATTTGCTAATCTTTCACGTCTATGGAGGCGGTGAAGATTACGAAGCTATAATTGCCAATGTCCGCAGCCGCACTGCTAGCGAAATACTCTTGCATTCAGACCACATCGACTGGATGCCGACAGGCAACAGCGACGATGCAGGACAAATAAACAGATACGAATGGCACAACACTCATTCTACTAAATGGCTGCCTGAGTTAGCCGATAAATACGGCTGCGAAATCGCCGAAATTCGTGAACCTTGGATGCGGTATTTGAAAGATAATCGCTTGCAGCCACAACAGCTATTAAGGGATGAAATTCACCTCAACGATTGGGGAAATTTTCTCCTAGCTGCTCTGATAAAACCGCACCTGCGATACAAGCCAAATTCTCCTCAACCGGCGCAGGATTTAGTGAAAAACTATACAGTTGGTAACGATGTTAAGTGGAAAGATGGCAAATTGGTTTTAGAATTTGAAGGAAATAGAATAGATGCGATCGCCGATAAAACCTTCAACGGCAACGCAATTTCTGCTAGAATTGCGATCGACGGCAAAAAACCCTCAGAATTTCCTGAACTTTACAGCATCACCAGACCTAGCCTTAGTCTTGGCGTCGCTTGGCCGGCTATTCTCCAAGTATCCAGTCAAAAACCGCTAATCGTCGAAGATTGGAAAGCCGTAATTACAGAGATTAACAGCGACGCCAGCAAGTTTAAATTTGACGTTGTAGGTTCTAAAACAGGTTACGACGGCAGCGGTACCAACGACGAACTTTTTATCTCAAACTCTGGCCGCGTCGTGATTGAAGCGAGAAACTGGTGGCTGAAAAATGCCTATGAATACTCGAAAAAACAGACGCCTAAAGGCTTTGAGATTTCCTGGCAGGTGCGGCCGATGTTTGTTGATTCATACGTTCCGCCAAAGATTGCAGATTCAAGCCGCGAATACCCTACAACATTAGCTCAGAACTTAAGCAACTCCAAACACATCCTCGAAATCGTCCCCGAAACAGATGGGAAAGTTCCAATTCAGGCAATTCGAGTGTATCGCCCTCCTTATATTCCTGAACCCTGAATTAGGACTTGATTCTTTACTGCGAACTGAATTTATGTAGGGTTCCATGCACACCGCACCTTACCTGAGAACAGCGGGAACCGCTGTTCTCAGGTACAGTAGCAACAATTAGTTTTCCCAATTTCTTAAATGTTGAGGATTCATGTTTGTTAAGGTCAGCGTTAGGGCTGCATTTAATTTTGTCTCCGTTGCATTTAATCTGGTTTAAAGTTTGGCTTCAATTGCATTTAATGTGGTCTCAAAAAAATCCTGGTTGCGGTGTTGAGTGATTCTGATTGCGGTTTCCTACATTGAGGCCCATTTACGCTCTGCTTTGTCAGCTTTGAGAATAGCTATAATGTTATAGATTTGTGCACTGGCTGCCATAAAATATGAAGGTATTTACTGCGTATAAAGCCAGTTTGGGATTTATTGGGGCTTAAAATTTGTTTAAGTCCCGTTAAGTTAAAGTCACCTAAGAAATCCTCAAAGCTGTTTCAGACATCGGAATCAAATTGTTAGCAAATAATCTCTGGTGAATTGGAATATCAATAATAAAGTGTGCCCCCTGATTGGGAGCTGAAATACAATTGAGCTGACCACCGTGTTTCTCCACTACAATCTGATGCGAAATTGACAACCCAATACCGATGCCCTTCCCTAGAGGTTTAGTAGTAAAAAATGGCTCAAATAGGTGTCTGCTGATATCTTCTGTCATCCCAGACCCGTTATCCTTAATCTGGATTACTACCCGATTGCTGTCCGTGACTTCAGTGCGAATGAAAATCTTAGAGGGATTGGCTTTCATTTCACTTAACGATCGCGTCGAATTGTAATCATCTAGGGCATCAATAGCATTAGCGACAAGATTCATAAACACCTGGTTAAGCTGCCCAGCATAACACTCTACCAGAGGCAGATTGCCGAATTCTCTGACCACCTCAATCGGAGGTCGATCGCCTCTTCCTTTAACGCGGTTATGCAAAATTAACAGAGTGCTATCAATACCCTGGTGAATATCCACTGGTTTCATCTCAGATTCATCCAATCGCGAGAAGATTCGCAGCGACTGAATAATCTCGCGAATCCGGTCTACACCTACCTTCATTGAAGTCAGCAGTTTAGGCAAGTCTTCAACCAAAAACTCCAGTTCCATCTCGTCTATTTTATTTTCAATTTTTGCTCCAAAAACGGGGAATTCCTGCTGATAAAGATTCACGAGTTCAATCAGACTTTTGGTATAGTCATGGGCGTAAGAAAGATTCCCAAAAATAAAATTAACGGGATTATTTATTTCATGAGCTACACCTGCAACAAGCTGACCTAGAGAAGACATTTTTTCGCTCTGCACAAGTTTAGTCTGGGTCAATTGCAATTCGCGAAAAGCTTTTTCTAAGCATTGAGCTTGGGTTCGCAATTGAGCTTCCGATTGTTGCAATCCCGCCTCTGCTTGCCGACGCTCTTGAATCTCCTGTTTCAGTAATTGATTGGATTGGAAAAGTTCAGCCGTCCTCTCCTCAACTCGCCTTTCCAACTCCGATGCCAGCTTCAAGAGGGAGGATTCCGCTTTGACACGCTGTTCGATTTCTGCTTGCAAGCACACATTTTTCTCTAGGAGTTTCTTCGACAGGTTGCGCAGCTTCATGTGGACATTAACGCGAGCTAAAACCTCTTCGTGCTGAAGAGGCTTAGTGATATAATCAACCGCACCAAGACTCAAACCTTTAACCTTATCCACCGTATCAGCAAGAGCCGTCATAAAAATTACGGGAATGTCTCTCGTTAAATCATTGGCTTTTAAACGGCGACAAGTTTCAAACCCATCAATTCCGGGCATGAGCACATCCAACAGGATCAGATCGGGCGCGGCATATTCGACCTTCTGGAGAGCACTTTGCCCATCCCTAGCTACCAATACTTTGAAGCCAAAATCAGCCAAAAAATCGAACAGAACACCTAAATTAGTCGGGGTATCATCTACGATCAAAATAGTGCTTTGTTCGGGAAGTTCGTTATTCATTATTTTGCAGTCCTATATTTTTTAATAAACTCCAAGATTTGTTGTTCTTCAAATCCTTTCGCTAACTGGCGCAAGTGGGTAGCAAAGGGCACCCATTGCTCATTGAGTTGTTCTAACTTTGTAGCTTGCTCCGCAATGCCTCGGAGATCGCCCATCATCGCTAGATTGAATAAAACGACGATTTCCTCATCGGGGGGAGCTACAATTTCAGAACTTAGAGATTTTTTTTCTCCTTCTGCTTTCCTAATTTCTTCCAAATTTTCTTCATAAATCCATTCTAACTCTAAATGAGTACGTAATTTTTCTAAAAGCTCCTCTATTCGTATCGGCTTGGGAATAAAATCATTGCAACCTACGTCCACACTTTGTTGTCGATCGAACTCAAAAACGCTGGCCGAAGTAGCAATCACCACTAACTTAGTCTGACCTGGTGATTTGCGAATCCGGCGGGTCGCTTCTAAACCGCTCATTACTGGCATCATCAAGTCCATTAAAATACAGTCGGGTTTAAACTCCCCCGCCTTGTTTAAACAGTCCTGACCCTCCGTTGCTTCCAGAATTTCAAATCCTAACGGCTGAAGCATTCCCGCTATGATCGAGCGATTCTGCCACTTGTCGTCAGCTATGATAATTTTTCGCTTTCCTCCTTTGAAACCAACGATTGTGTGGGCATTGGCTTTGGCTGCATTAGTCGCCCATTCCGATACCTCTGGCAAATCTAAATCGAAGAAGAAAATGCTCCCTTGTCCTAATGTACTCTTCACCTTTATTTCACCACCCATCATCTGGACTAATTGGCGGCTAATTGCCAGTCCCAACCCGGTTCCTTCAACCTTGCGATTGGCATCTCCTACTTGGTGAAAAGGCAAAAATATGTCTTGCAATTGCTCTGGTGCCATACCAACTCCGGTATCTTCCACTTGAAACCGAATTTTGCCATCCTGATATCCTACTTTGAATGCCACTCCGCCTTGTTCGGTAAACTTAATCGCATTGCCAAGTAAATTAATTAAAACTTGCCGCAACCGTTTTTCATCACCCTGGACGGCAATAGGTAGTTGGGTAATTGGCTCGTAAATCAGGGAGATTCCCTTTTGTTCTGCCCGAATATTGCAAATTTCAGCAAGGCCTTCCAAAAATTCTGAGAAAGGGAAATTACTCAAGTGGATTTCCATTTTTCTGGCTTCGATTTTGGACAGGTCTAAAATATCGTTAATCAGGGTTAAGAGGTGTTCGCCGCACTGACTAATCACGTTCAGACCATCTTTTTGCTGGTCAGCCAAGTTTTTTTGTCGTTTCAGGATTTGGGTGTAACCCAAAATGCCATTAAGTGGCGTTCGGAGCTCGTGGCTCATATTAGCAAGAAACTCACTTTTGGCAGAGTTGGCGGCTTTCGCTAATTCTTCTGCTTTTTGTAAATCGATATTTTTTTCTTGTAACTGTTGCGTTCTTTCTGCCACCTTCACTTCTAAAGTAGCGTTGGCTGCTTCCAAATCGTTATAAAGACGGGCATTTTCAATTGAAATAGCTGCTTGAGAAGATAAAAGTTGTAAAACTTCTAAACGATCGGGAGTAAAAGCATTAGTTGTGAGATTATTTTCTAAGTAAAGAATGCCAGTAAGTTTTCCTTGATGGATGATGGGAGTACATAATACTGACTTGGGTTTTTGGTTGACGATATAAGTATCCGCCGTGAAGGTTCCCTCGCAACTCGCATCGTTTAATACAACATTTTCCTGAGTTCTGGCAACATAGTTAATCAAAGATATGGGTAGTTTATGACTTTTTTCGACGGGTATTGTTTGCAGCACTTCTACATCGCTATCTACGGTTCCGTAAGCTTCAATTAGTAAATTGCCAGCTTTTTCTAAAATGAAAATACCACTTTGAGCCCCCGCATTCTCTAGCGCAATTTTCATCAATTTCGCCAACAGCTTACTCAGTACAATTTCACCAGAAAGAGCTTGAGATGCTTTGATAACAGTAGCTAGATCTAGAGATCCTGCACTCCCTCCACTCGTCGAGGTAGTGGTCATCGTGACCTGGCTACGTTGACTTTCTGGCTTGGCTATCCGGGAAAGTATTTGAGGATATCTGGCTTCTAAATCTTTGACTATAGCTTTCGCCCCCCAGCGACTATATCCGTAGTAAGCATCAGTTAAATAAATTCGAGCAATTTTATCTTTAGATCGGGAAAAATAAAATTCTGCGGCTAGTTCGTTGGCTAAGGATTCTTCTTGGATATATCCCTGTTCTTTAGCTCCTGCTATCGCGCGATCGTAATAATCACCCGCTTCTAAAGGTTGTCCCAAAATCCGCGCTTTTTCTGCTTCTACTAAGTCATACTTATGCTGGAAGTTACTCGGTGCATGAAACGCCCAAGTTTTCATTTGTGCTTGGTTTATTGATACTTGACTTAGGTATTCTTCTTGGTCTTTTGCTGACGCTTTTGGATATAGTGCTAGGAGGGCAAGAGAATGGTAGAAGTTGCCGATCGCATTCTGAAGTAATCCCACGCCGCAACTGGCATATTCTGATAATAATAAACTAGCATTGACTATTGTGCCTTCGTAATCTTTAAAACAATAACGGAGCATCGCTTGGGCGGCATGGTAGAGAAAGAGCAGAGTCCCATTATTAGATTCTAGGAAAATTGGAACCATTTCTTCTTCATTAAAACTGTCACCTATCAACCGATATTTATCTGAGGCTTTGCCAAGTAAATTATTAACTAACTGCTGGTGAATTTGGATACAAAAAGTATCGTAATCTTGCTTGTATTTAATGGTAATAGCAACATATTTTTCCTGTTCGCGTTCAACTTTCTCTAGCTCTTTTTCGGTTAAGAATTTCATGTAGCAATAATTGAACACGGAGTGACAAGCACATTCCAAATCACCTACTTCTAAGCCTCTTTGCATAGCATCAATCAAAGGTTCTAGGGTTTCCCTACTATGATCTTTCCAGGATCTGAGAAGAGCATTAAATATTAACCCAATCTTACAGTTGAGCGAGTTAGTTTCAAATTTATCCAATACAACAATGGATAGTTTACCAAATTTATATCCAGAATCTATATCTCCCATTGGCCCACATAAAAGAGAGCCATAAAAAACGTAGGCATAAGCGGATTCGGGCGAATTTCCATACTCGATCGACAAATCGATCATCGTATATACAATCAGCGGCAGCATGGCTCCATTGCCAAGATAAGCCGCGATGACGATGCTCATTAATATCCGCATGGTCGCAAGTTTATCAACATCTGTCATTGGTGGCAGACTGGCTAAATCCTCAATAATTAATGTTTGAGGGGGTTCTTGCTTCAGAGAAATGTCAAACATTTGCAGAACGCTAATGCCAGTATCTATAGCTGATTGTACTCGGTTTTCAGCCATATCAAACAGAATTTTTAGTTCATAGATTTTAATTTTTTCTAGGATGGTTTTTGCTTTTTTGATGATGATAGCAGACAACTGTTGCGCTCGCTCAAAGTTAGTGGTTATAAATTCTGCTTCTGCTGCTTCTAAATAGAGGTTCAAAGTCAGCTCGTATTGACTCTCCCAGCTATCAGCAGCGAGGAGGCCCAAACCCACATTCAAATATTTGACAGCGGATTCATAAGCTGTTGCTGCTTTAGCTTTCTGTCCGGCGATCAGATTGAGTTCTGCCAATTCATATTTTTCCCGCTCTAAAGTGAGTAAATCCGTGCCGTAATTTAGTTGGTTAACCAGTATAAAGATATTTTCTTTTTGCTCTTCAGGCGTTGTGGAATGCAGCAGTAGTTGACCGATTTTTAGGTGAGCTTCTTTTTTCTGATCGTCGGGAATTAGAGAATAAGATGCCTGTTGCACTCGGTCATGCAAAAACTTGTAGGTGACATTAAACTGTTCGGTTGACTTTTCTGTGGATGTTTCCGAGTCAAATAGCAGGGGAATTTTGTAGGAATTATTTAGCGGCAGAACGAAACCAGCTTGTAGCGCTTCCCATAAATCCCTTGCCGTCTCAGGCTGGGATTTTTTATTAGCAATTGCCAAAACGTCTAAACTGAATTTATCTCCGATACAAGCAGCTAATTTTAAGACTTTCTGCGTCTGGGACGATAGCTTTTGAATCTGGCTGACCATCAATTCGACTACATTACTGCTGATCTCAATGCCTTGAAGCTGTTGAATATCCCACTGCCAGCAAACTAGATCGAAATCAAAGGATAGGAGTTTGTCTTGATAAAGGGATTTGAGAAGTTGAGTTAAAAAGAAAGGATTGCCCTGGGTTTTATTAAAAACTAACTCAGCTAGGCGCAAAACTTCAGAAATTTGACTGCGAAGGGTTTCGCTCACTAATTGGTTGACATGGGAAATATCCAAAGCTTGGAGGATAATGTTATTTACTATCGATTTGCTATTTTGAATTTGCTCTAAGGTATAAATTAAGGGATGAGTGGAACTGACTTCATTATCCCGATAAGCCCCAATTAATAACAGATATTTACTATCTGGATCGGTCATAATTAGTTGGATGAGCTTGAGGGAAGCCGAATCTGCCCACTGCAAATCATCCAAAAATACAACTAGGGGGTGTTCTGGTTTACTAAACACCTGTATAAATTTTTGAAAGACTCGATTAAATCGGTTTTGGGATTCGGCTGACCCCAAGGTTGGAACCGCAGGCTGTGGGTCAATAATCTTTTCTACTTCGGGAATAACATCAATAATAATTGACCCGTTGACACCAAGTGCTTCGAGAATTTTAGCTTTCCAAATTACTATTTTCTCTGAATTCTCCGTGAGCAGTTGCCGCATCAATCCTTGAAATGCTTGAATTAAAGAAGCATAAGGAATATTTCGTTTAAACTGGTCAAATTTACCAGAAATAAAATACCCTCGCGCTGCCACTATAGGTTTATCAACTTCGTTAACCAAGGAAGATTTGCCGATACCTGAATAACCGGAAACTAGCATCATTTCCGTTTTCCCACCACTGACGCGAGCGAAGGCTTCTAGCAAACTAGCAACTTCTCTTTCCCGTCCATAGAGTTTTTGCGGAATCAGAAATTGGCTGTAGGAATCTAGTTGACCTATAATAAAGTGGCAAATCTCTCCTGAAGAAAGCATCTGCTGGCAGGTTTCCAAGTCAACTTTTAGTCCCAAAGCACTTTGATATCTATCTTCAGCGGTTTTAGATAATAATTTCATTACGATGTCAGAAACTGCATCCGGGATTTCAGAATTCAGTTCTTTCGGTGGTATTGGTGCTTTAGCTATATGGCAGTGAACGAATTCTAGAGGGTCTTTTGCGGAAAAAGGTAGCTTACCAGTCAGCATTTCATAAAATGTAACACCAAGGGAGTAAAAGTCGGTGCGGTAGTCCACCGATCGGTTCATTCTGCCGGTTTGTTCCGGCGACATATAGGCGAGAGTTCCTTCTAATAAGTTGGGATTGGTGACGGTTTGATTTTCTCGATATAAGAGAGAAGCAATGCTAAAATCAATAATTTTTACTTCTTTTGTTTCTGGGTTAATTAGGATATTTTGGGGCTTAATATCTTTATGGATCACATTACTCTGATGGATCTCTCCCAGAGTGTTTGCTAACTGAATGCCAATTTTGAGAAATGCGTTTATAGCTAAGGATTGATTTTTGAGAAAATCTTTTAAAGATTGACCGCTAAAATTTTCTACTATCAGCGCTAAGCCGTTATGATAGTTTTCTAAGGCTATGGGCTTGACTATTCCTTCACTTTCTAAATGTCTGAGAATTTTATGTTCGTGTCTTAAGCGGGAAATTTCTTCGATTGTCGGATGCTCGGCCTTAAAGGTTTTGACGATCGCGGAGGTTCTATCAACGTGTCTTGTGGCGCGATAAATAATAGTATTGACACTTTCGTAAATAGCTTCGCTTAGGTTGTAACCGAAAAAGCTAGGGTTCATATGTGTAATTTCACTGATGATAAATTGAAGAGCCGAGGGTATCTCAGTAGGTATATCTCAGTAGGTATACTGATATTTATGACAAAATTAAAAAAATCTTCTAATGCACTACAAACAAGTATAATCTAAGCTTTTTAAATGTTTTTTGAAGTGTAACAAATCTAAATATAAAAAAAACTAATACAGGGGAAACCCTGTTATGCGGTACAATAAATAAAAATAAAAGATCCTTGGTTAGTCAAAGCTAATCAAAGCATATTCCCTCGCTCTCCGAGAAAAAATAGTGACAGCACATTTGGCAGAAAAAATGTCAATTAAAAAAGTAGCCACCAGATTTTAGGGAGCCTAAAAGTCTCATCTAACAACAGCCACGAGGAACAACAAAGGGAGGGAAATTTACAGCCGAAACAGAGAGGAAAACCGAAATTCAGTCATCTGACTAATGCGGAAGCATTGGTCAAAGCACTGCTAACAGCTCATCTTGATACCACTTTGGTGGATTTATCTGAATTATTTGCTATTAAGACCGGAAATTGGGTGAGTCGGACGGCAATGTGTCGCTGCGCCGCAAAAATTAGGACTACATCGTAAAAAAAAACCTGGTAGAGTAGGCAAGTCGCGACAGAAAGAGTCCAAAAATTAAGAGTGCAGTATTGGGACAAGATCAAAGATATGGAGGCAGAAAACAAGCGTATTTTTCGAGGAAACCGGGATTCTACTGAGTGCGACCAGAACTCATGCCAGTTCACAGCTAGGGACAAGAGTATCCAACCTAAAGCCCTTTTATCGAGGGGCACTAATTTACAGCCCCTAGCGTAATTAGTATTAATAAATTGCTGGCATTAATGACAGTGAAGGATTCAATTTATCGAGCGGCATTTGTCGTATTTATTGAGCAGTTTTTATGTCATCAATTATGGACAGTATCTGTAGTAGGGATGGAGAATTTATCCGCCCATAAACTAGCATCAATTGTGCGAATAATTGATGCTGTAGGTGCGAGTGTTATTTATTTATCCCCATACTCTTGCCTATTTTAATTTCCTGGAACAATGGTTGTCACAACTCAAATATTTTTGGCAATTATTTGATCCAACTACCACGTTCACGATCGATCAAATAATTGCAGTTGCCGTTAACAAAGATGAATTCTTAACATTTAAGAAAGTGGGAAAGCTAATTGCTGCTACTGTACCTCATAACATCGGTTTTTGCAGTATTTATTAGTTTCTTAAAAAGGAGCAAAAGTTAGTGTATGAGCAGTTTAAACCGCCGAGTATTATCAAAGAGTTATTAACAAAGGCATGATATAACTCTTGTTCTATCGCCCGTGTAACTCTCGATTAACCTCAGTTTCTCATAATCCCCAACTCGTGAAACATCAACAGCGATAAAAACAAATCAGCGACAAAAATAAACACCCACGAAGTCACCACCGCCGCCGTTGCAGCTTGGCCTACTCCTTTCCCTCCGCCAGTCGTCGTCAACCCCCAACCGCAACCGACAAGGGCAATTATTAACCCAAAAATAAAACTCTTAATCGCCACATTAACTAAATCCCAAGGCCCCAAAAAAGTCCGCACCGATTCCAAAAATACCGACGGTTCCAACTCGTAAAAATTAACGGCCACAAAAAGCCCGCCCAAAATTCCCACCGCTACCGAAAAAATTGTTAACACTGGCAGCATGATGCAGCAAGCTATCACCCTCGGCACTACTAAATAATCAACCGGATTGGTTCTCAACATATACAGGGCGTCTATTTGTTCCGTCACCTGCATTTCTCCTATCTCCGCGGCAAAGGCCGAACCTACTTGTCCCGCCACCACACCCGCCGTTAAAAGTGGTGCTAATTCGCCGCAAAATGCCAGAGCAAAAGCACCTCCCACCGCCCCAACCGCGCCAAAGCGAACCAATTCTCTGGCCGATTGAAAGGTAAAAATCATGCCGCCAAAAAAGGCTATTAGCAGCACGGAGCGGAAGGAATCCAGGCCTACTGTTACTAAATGTTCCATGATTTGGCGGCGGTCAATTTTGCCTTGGAGTATCCGCAGCAGCACTTGGCCACCCAGGAACAGCGTCACTAAAAACCGCTGAAACCACCTGTTATTGAAGGTTTCATCTAAATGTCGATCGCGCTTTTCTTGGCATTTTTTAACCAATGACTGATGGCTCGCGATTAATTGCAAACAGGGCGAAGCACTGCCACATTGAGATTTTCGGCAATCCTACAGCAATTATTGCACGATTTGTCAACATATTTTTTCAGTCGGCCTGCCCTGGCGTTGGTGGGTTATACCATTTTATATTTTAGATTTGACATTGGGACTGGTTGATTATGCGGTAATCATCAGTCATTTCCAATTATTCAATTCTAAAATCTAAAATCTAAAATCCTATGACTACTCGGCAAGCAACAAGTCGATAAACTTATCCAACTGTTCATTATATTTTTCGGCTTGATCTTTGCCAATTCTCAACAGTTCCGATATCTTCCCTTCCGAGGCATCATCAATCGGCAGCGGTTGTTCGTGGCTCAAATCTGGACTAATTCTCAAATATTGATTCGGTCTTTCAACCGCATCATAAATTTGAATTATTTGATAGTTTACAGTTTCCGCAACTCCGGTCATCATGATATTAATTAAAGGCTCAACCCACTCTACTTGACCCCAATTTTTTACATCTTCGTAGGGAAATTTTTTCTGAGCTTCTCCCGTCCCCAAGGATAAAATTACCATATCTTTTGCTGTCGGCCCTTTGTCGGGGCGATCGTCAGGAATTCTGAATTTATTTCTAACTTCAGCATAGGCACAAAGCGCGGGATTGTTTGCGAAAACTCCCCCGTCAATTAAAGCGTAGGACTCGTTTGTCAAAGAGTAGATTTTGGTAACTTCAAAGTAAGAGGGAGCTGCCGATGTGGCTCTGGCGATATCTCTAATAAAATAGTCTTCTGCTGGATATTGTAGAGCATCTATTTTATCGAAAAAGTGAGCTTTTCTTCTTTCGATGTCGTAACTGCAAATTAAACAAGGTTTCAGCAGTTCGCTGAGTTTGCAATCTCTAAAGTTTTCCAAAAAGAATTGTTCTAAGCGATCGCTGGGATATTTCTCATCTATCAAACCGTCTATAGATTTGAGTTTTTGCCAAAATGAACTCTTAAAAACGTCGCGGCCGCTCTCAATTGAAAAATTAAGAGCGTCTTCAGCCGACCACCGAGGTCTGGTGGGATTTTTGGCATCGGGACACAAATAGATGCAAGTTAAAATTCCTCCCGCACTCGTGCCGGCGATTAAATCAAAATAGTCAGCTATTCTCGCATCTGGGTTGCCGCTTTTTTGTTGCAGCTTTGACTCAATGCTAACTAAAACTTGCGCGGGTATAATCCCTCTAATTCCCCCTCCATCTATGGATAAAATTCTGGTATATTTAGCCATCATTGTTGCCTATTTTCGATGTTTGCTGGTTTCCTACTCTCAAATTCCCAAGCCTCCGAATTCATGCACCGCTCAATCTCAGCTATCCCATCTTAAATCTAAATTTAATTGGCGGGCTGCGATCGTATAGCGAAAAATGTATTCTACAATTTCTACGTAATTGTAGGCGGCGGCTGGCGAGTCTGCCCAGACTGTGATGCCGTGATCGCGAATTAACAAAGCTGGTACAGACGGCGCACAAAGGGCAAAGAATTCGCAAATTGCCTTGGCTATTTTAGGGACTTCCAAATAATTTGCAAATAGGGGTATCGCCACCTGCGGGTTTTCCTCCCATACCCCCAAACCTTTCAGCATTTCGATCGCGGGTAAAGGCACTGCATCTCCTGCTGTTAGCCGAGAAACTAAATTTGCCTCGATCGAGTGTACGTGATAGCAAGCTTTAGCGTCTGGAAAACAATTGTAAACGGCTAAATGAATGCTGGTTTCGGCCGAAGGGCGGCTGTGGGGAACAGGTTGCTCGACAATTGCGCCGTCTGAACTCATTCGGATAAAATCTTCTTCAGTTAACTGCCCTTTGGCGCGGCCGCTAGCAGTAATCCAGAAAGTGCCATCTGGTAAGCGGGCTGAAAGATTGCCAGCAGTCCCAACCATCCAACCGCGATCGTAAAAATGTTTGGCTGCTGCAATTAAATCCGATCTTAAATCGCCACTCATTCTTTACAAACCCTCAGTTTTTTATCTACTTTTTATGTTAATAGGAATTGCGCTGGTCTATCTAAACGTAGGGTGATCCGTGCAAAGCTTACCAATACATATAGCTCTAAACGTAGGGTGCGCCACAAGCAACTTACTAAATACACATACCGCATAGTGCGATTTTTTTGGCGCAAGTCCTAGTTTAGTTTCAATTCCATTTCTGGGACAAACTTTCCAACACGTCAAAAAAATTATCCCATTTAGTATAAAGCTTTTGCTGTTCGTCTAGATACTCGGCAAGCCGATCGCGCGCAAACACCGACGAAGCCTGCAAAGCCATATTAAAATCCGTCAGCGAATCTCCGATCGCCACCTGTTCCTGGGCCGGGTGCTGGCCCATCACCCGCACCTTAGACACCAATTCCGTATCTCCTTCAAACTCAGAATTGACTTGCAAGCGAGGGCCGCTAGCGTCCACATCCACAGCGTAAATAACGCTCGCCCGGTGTACCAAATCGCCCATTACCGTCTCTACCATGACGCGAAGACCGCCGGACACTATCGCAAAATCCACCTTTTTCTCGTCCAAAAAATCCAGCAATTCCAACAATCCCGGCCGCATCAGCCTTCCCCTAGAAAATTCCACAATTTCCCCGTAACATTCCGAGGGAATAGACTCTAGTAACTGTCGCACTCCCGATCGCAAACTCAGCCTTCTAGCGTATATTTCAGGCATCAGTTGAGACGACAGTTCCGGTGCGAAATGCTTGAGCATTGCCACAAAAGTTTCTTCAACAGTTATCGTGCCGTCAAAGTCGCAGAATACCACCCGTTGCTGATTGTTCGGGATTGAAGATTTTTGCTTGTCATCGGTCATTCGATTTTAGATTTTAGATTTTGGATTTTGGATTGACCCCACGGATAAATTCGGGGGCTTGATGATTTTAGATTTGAGATTTTGGATTGATTCCACGGATAAATTACGTGGCGGGTACCATCAAGAAATTTTTGGTCATTGTCAGTCGCACAAGAGAGAGAACTGGAAAAGTTTACACAATTTCTCGTACACTGTCGAGCGACAGACACCCCGACAGCCAAAAACTAATAGCTGCGCGCAGTGTTTTGGCAATCGTCCGGAGGATTTTATGCAGATTCTTCGAGAGAATCTTCATCTTCCAGGGAATCTTCCAGGGAATCTTCCAGGGAATCTTCCAGAGAATCTTCCAGGGAATCTTCTAACTCCTGCTTTTGGTTTTTTGTCTTTTGGGGGTTAGACTTAGCCGGCAAACAGATTAAATTATCATCCTCAGTATTAATCAAACCTTTCGATCGCAACTTACCCATCAGCCGCGTCACCGTCACCCGCGTCGAGCCGATCGCGCTGCCAATTTGAGCGTGAGTCAAGGCCCAAGGCAGCCGGTAGCCCCGAACCACATCCGGTTCGCCGTCACCTACGTAAGGTTCGCCGAACTCTTCGATCAACAAAGTGAGAAATCCCAGCAGTCGGTCGATCGTCCGGCGCTGTCCCAAAGTGCTCAGCCAGAGAAGTTTCCGCTGGTGTTGGTAGCGAAACGCATCCAAAATTTCCCTGCGGAAGTGAGGCCAATTATCTAAGTCGTGCCAGTACATCCACACTACGTGAGTTTGATCGGCGTGGGCGTAAGCTTGGAGAGTAAACGGAGACTGAGCAACGAGTTCAAAGGGCTGACCGGCGCCGACGAAGCCCAAAAAAGCTTCTTCTGTAGTTTTGTCAACGGATTTCGACTTCCCCGTCGCAGCGCTAACTTGAGCGCTACCTACGAGTCGCACAGAACCTTTCTGGACTAAATACAGCAGTCCGGGTCTTGCGGGAATCCGCTCATCTTTGCTAAAAGTCCGGCAGCGGTAGTGTTCCTGGGCCCAGTCGATAATTCGCTGCCAAGTGATAAAAGGTCGATCGATAGTCTCTAGAGGTGTGGAAGTTGATTGCATAGGTGAGGCTCTGGGATATATTTAATCAGTGAGAAAAACAGCTTCTGCCAGCAGTGCGATACAAAGTGAGACCACCCATCCCCGATCGAGCTTGCACGCTTATTAACTGTGCAGACTTTTCTTAGTTTTACCGAAAGATTCAATGTAGCAAAAAATACATCAAAATGGTAGAAGTCAGCAAAAAATTTGTCGTAAATTATTGTATATTTAGCCCAAAAATCGCTAGAAAGCAGATGAATTCGATGCAGCCCCGCCCGGGGCAGCCGATCGCCCATCTGTGACATCAGCAGTTTAACGTACAAGAACAGTGCAAGTGGTAACAGTCGATCGTTGCTATTACCGCAGGATGAGCCGATATGGATACAGCAAATATCTCGCAGTGCCCGGAAGTTACAGTGAAGTGTTTCTTGCTTTCAAGGTTCCAAAGCGCGATCGGCCAGCAGGGGACACTAGGGGAAATTCCGTTAAATATCATAGGTTGCACCATTCTCAAGAACGGGCAAGATGCCCGTTCCACAAGAGATGAATTTTCTCGCTTCACAGGCATCCTGCCCGCCCATAAAAAGCTTATTGAGAATGGTGCAATATTTCCGTTAAATCGGAGTAAAGATAGCGCGCGGGTGCTGTACGTGTCTGCGATCGCCCTGAAATTGGCTAAAACTTGGCAGCAGACACCGCAGACAATCGCGGCACAGTTGGCCGAAACTCTCCAACCGCTGTGCTACCCAGATTTCGCCGTTAAAGTCGCGCCGGCGGGAATTATTGAGCTGGAATTGACTGATGCAGGTTTAGCCGTCTGGTTGCAGCGTTTAGCTCAAACGAACCTCCCAGTTCCAGAATCTCGAATATTATCTCCTGTTGTGTCAGCCGATCGGCTGTTTCCCATTCAGTACAGCCACGCGCGCTGCTGTTCCTTGCTGCGAATGGCCCACCGCGATCGGATAATTTCGATCGCCCAGCCGGATGTCCCTACAGCGCCGCCAATTTGGTTCCTGGCAGATCCAAATCCTATCCCTTGGATTGACGAGGGCGATCGACTGCGGTTAGTGCATCCAGCAGAACGCCGTTTAATATCCCAACTCTTAACAGTGCTAGACAATTTATATCCTAATTTTGAGGTAAAAAACCGCGAACAACCTATCAATTATTTCAAATTAGCCAATAGTTTGAGCGAAGCATTTCAGATTTTTTACAGCCAGTGCCGAATTTGGGGAGAAGTTAAAATAGAACAGCCAAAACTCGCCCAAGCTCGATTGGGTTTAATATTAGCAACTCAATCTTTGCTGCGATTTATCCTAGAAAATTTGTTTAACGCTATTGCTCCTTTAGAACTTTGAATTAGTCAGTATAAAAAAGTAATAACGAACATAAAATAAAGTATTTTACTGTATTTAGGCGCTGGTTTCGGACAAGTTTAAATTTTGAAATCGCAGTGATAAATGAGTTATTTTTGCCAGCTTAAACGCATTTACAACTAATAGCGAGAAGCCGTTACTCTTTGACAGAGAAATAGCAGCAGCGCGATGCAGTTTAAAACAGTGTGAATTTTCCCCCAGCGGTGCGCTCGACTATGATAAATTTCCGCTGCAATTGCCCGCGAAAAAACCATCAAAAGCGTCCCATCGATGTTGTAATAAAAATGAGCAACCAGCCATACATCATCCCTGCGAAAAATCCCGTCTTGCAATCCCAATAAAATGCCTGCATCTAGTTTAAGGCGTTGCAGGCGAGAGTTGATCTTGTTCAACTTTTGCGATCGGCAGCGTTACTGTAAATGTACTGCCGACGCCTTCTTCACTGATCAAAGTAATTTCGCCACCGTGCAAGTCAACGCACTTTTTAACAATGCTCAGCCCCAGTCCAGTACCGGGAATGCGACCGACATTTTTAGCCCGGTAAAACGAATCAAACAGCCGTCCTTGGTCTGCAACAGGTATGCCAATTCCTGAATCCTGGATCGAAAAAATAGCCTCAGTTTCAGTAAGTTTGAATTCAAAAATTACTTCGGTATTTGGGGGAGAATACTTAATAGCATTTGACAGCAAATTGCCCAGAATGCGCCGGAGCAAGCTTACCTCCAAACACGCGATCGCCGATTGACTGTGATTCACAAAAATCAGCGTCACCGGATCGGTTTGAGGTTTCAACTTCAGGCTGTTCTGAAATTCCACTACCAACTCATTACAAAACTTTGCTAAGTCTAGCGGTACCAAGCAAAACCCGGCTTGTCCTGACTCAACACGGCCTAGCAGCAGAACATCGTCTAATAACTGATCGATACCTTTGGCGGCTGCTTGAGTTTTGTCTAACAGTTCTTGTGTTTTCTCCTCTGTTAATGTCAACTTGTACTTGGTAAGAAGTTGTGTAGTGCCGATGATGAAATTCAAAGGATTGCGAACGTCATGGGCAATCATGTACAGCAAAGATGTTTTCATCTCGTTAAGCTCTTGGGCTGTTTGCAGAGTGCGATCGAGCTGGTCGTGAGACAATTTGAGAGTTAAAGACAACTGGCGCGATCGCAGCAAAATCTCCACCCGCGCTTGCAATTCTATTTTCTCGATCGGAGCGATAATCAAATCGTCAATACTTTGCCAAATAAATTGCGTTGCCATCCCTACATCCGCTCGGGATGTAATCAAAAGGAAAGGCAAGCATACCGGGTGTTCTGCCTGTTTTTGGGCGGCAACCCATTGCCAGTGGCGTTTCAGCGAAATACCGTCAATTATCGCCAGGTCAAAAGATTGATTAAATGGTAAAAAATCCTCACTATTTTCTGTTGAGTTTGGCAGCAATACCTCATAGTAAACAGCTAGCCATTCTAATAACAGGCGGCGATTTTCTTTCTGTTCGACAAGTAATAAAATTTGACTCACGCAACTTCTCCTAGCAAGCTGTGAACAATTCCCAGCAAATCTCTAACGATCAAAGGTTTTACTAACATATTCCGAGCACCGTGGCAGAGGCTTTCGTGCTGAATGGCAGCGCTTTGTTTGGGCGAGAGTATCAGAAAAGGGATTTGGTGATTTCGCAGGTGTTCGCAGCAGTCCCAAATCCGGCGGTCGAAACCAGAAATATCTACTAAAGCCATTCCGATCCTAGCAGGCTGACTGATAGCTTGTGCAACATCTTCCAAGTTATAAGCCGCGATCATCTGGTATCCTTCTTTGTTGAGAAATTGTGCTAATAGTTCCAAGTTTCGGTGATTGCGGTCAACCGCTAAAATTATTGAGTTTTCAGTCATCTATCAGCTTCCTTTCAATACGGCTTCTACTATTTTAGATTTTAGATTAAAGAATTGAATAATAGCGAACGACTGATTATATATGGGTTTGGATCGTGCATAAAGTTGGAGTTTTTTTTTATCTGGTATTAGCTTACTTTTCGGCGAGGGATTACATCGGTTTTCAGTTGAGTGAAATACAGTAGGGGTAAAAAACACGGCCGCGTGCCCTTTGCCCCTACTGTATTTCATAGAATTGAAAACTACACTACGATAAAAGTCGAAAAATACACAAATTTACCAATATATTTAAGTTTTCCAGGACAGAGGCTAGTGGTGAGGTGCGCGGTGCGCACCCTACTAATTTGATTCACAACTGCAAAATTAGCTCCAATTGCCCAAAAACAGCACGACAAGCCCCGATTCAATCTTCATCCGGTTCATCCTCAATCCACACCGGCGCCGAACTCAAAATGCCGCGCAGCCCCCGTATTGGTTTGCTGACTTTGATGCCGTAGCGAGTAATCTCGAGTTCTCGCAAAGTTCTCTCGAAATTGCTGACTCGTTTTTTAATTACTCCGATCGCCTTGCGGATTTCTGTCCTATTATGCAGTTGGCGTTCCAGATAACGTATAAACAGAAGATTATCCGCCAAATAGCTAATCCCGATCTCGGTCAGCCGAAAATCTCCGCTAAGGGCTTCTACCTCATTAATCAAGATAACGGTGACTCCCATATTCTTGAGATACTTGCACAAAGCGTGCAAATTGTTCACCAAATCTTGCCCCTGCATCGAAAGCTGATAGCCAGAAATACTGTCAAGCATCACAATCCGCGTCTTTTCCTGTTCCACCTCCTGGCGAACCATACAGGCAAACTGATCCGGCGAGTACAGCAAAGGTTCCACAGGTATCACCGAAAGACTTCCTTGCCCAATCATCGCCCCAACCGGGATGTTAACTGATTCGCAGCGCTGCAGCAGAGTAGAAGTTGACTCCTCAAAAATGTAAACTACCGATCGCTCCCCCCTTCCTGCGGCTTCCTTCATAAACTGAATCCCCACCGTCGTTTTACCCACGCCGCTAGGCCCGCTAATCACCGTCACAGTCCCCCGTTCCAGTCCCCCGTGCAGTAGTTCGTCGATTTCTGGAACCCCAGCAGAAATCGCTTCAGCAACAAAATCCTGTTGAAAGTTGTCCGGAAGCAGTCGCGGAAATACCTCCATACCAGCCTGAGTCAGGCGCAGCGAATGGTGGCCGCTGCGGAAATTGGAGCCTCGCAGCTTGGTGACAGACAGGGTGCGTCCTTCAGGGCGCAGTTCTAAATAAATTACTCCGTCGCTGATGAATTGCAAATCGTCATCTGGAGCACTTGAAGTGCCTTCGGAGGTGAACACCACCGTCGCCCCCCCTTCCACCAAAAACCGCAGAAAAGACAGAACTTGCTTGCGAAACTGAAACTCATCCGCAGCTAAGTAGCGAAATTGAGTGATCGCGTCCAAAAACACCCGTTGCGGCTTGACAGCTTCGACTCGCTCGATAATCTTTTGTGTAGTCGGTTCTCGCTCCACCTCGGAGGGGGAGAAAATGTCATAAGTCTGAACTTCTGTAAAAAATTCTGAGGATGGGCTCAAATCGAGGAACGCCATCGCTTCCATATCAAAACCGAGACTTGCGGCATTGGCGCGCAATTGCGCTTCCGGTTCTCCTAAAGTAATAAACAGGGGCGTTTCTCCCAGAGCCACACCTGCTGCCAAAAAGTGAAAGCCCAGTGTAGTCTTGCCAGTACCCGGGCCGCCGCGCACCAGATAAGAGCGTTGAGGAATCAGGCCGCCGCCAATCACTTCGTTGAGACCGGTAATTCCCAGAGAAAGTCGGTTTTGAGACATTTGTTTTTTCATGTTTTGAATATCGGGCCCGTATTAATATTTAATAGTTTTAGGCAGTGTTTTGATGATTTTTTTTACCGGGCGTCTGATAACCTTCATGAAATCTTTTTCTACCGAAAATTACGTTAGCACACAAGAATTAGAAAGTATTGTCGGCAATGCTGGAATCAGTCTGCCGCAGTACACAGAGGTATTTTGGCAAGAACGGATAGAAAAAGCAGTTGCCCCGGGCACGAAAATAGATTGTACCGTTTACCCGAATACTCAGGAAGAACTGGCGGCTGTCATTGCTTGGGCTGGGCAAAATCGCTGTGCAGTCTTGCCTTGTGGCAGTGGCAGCAAACTTGATTGGGGCGGTTTAGTTAAGGGAGTTAATATTGCTGTCAGCACTTCGCGCCTCAATCGGCTTGTAGAACACGCTGTGGGCGATTTAACCGTGACTGCGGAAGCGGGGATGAAGTTTGCCGATTTGCAGCAAATTTTAGCCGCAGCAGGTCAATTTTTGCCGATCGATCCGGCGTATCCGCAACAGGCAACTTTGGGCGGAATTATCGCTACTGCTGATGCGGGTTCCTTGCGGCATCGCTATCGCGGGGTTCGCGATTTGCTGTTGGGAATAACCTTTGTGCGTTCGGACGGTAAAATTGCCGTAGCCGGAGGTCGAGTTGTTAAAAATGTCGCCGGTTACGACTTGATGAAACTTTTTACTGGTGCTTACGGCACCTTGGGCGTCATCAGTCAAGTAACTTTCCGAGTTTATCCGCTGCCTGAATCCTCGGGAACCGTAGTGCTGACAGGGCAAACTAATGCTTTGTCCCAAACCGCTCAAATCTTATTATCCTCTGCTTTGACACCAAGTGCGATCGATTTGCTGTCACCTGAATTAGTCGCAAAATTAGGCTTAGGAAAGGGCACGGGATTAATCGTCAGATTTCAAAGTATCGCAGAAAGTGTTAAACAACAATCAGCCCGCTTGCTGGAAGTTGGCGAAAAGTTGGGTTTGCAAGGCAGTAGCTGCTGCGAAAATGATGAGCATCAGTTATGGCAAAGATTGCCAGAAACAATGTGGAATTCTGGCACAAAGTCGGCAATTATTTGCAAAATAGGAATCAGACCGTCGGAAGCTGTAACGGCAATTAACGAATTGCCGGTACAGGACGCTTGGATTCATGCAGGCAGCGGTTTGGGGGTTTTGCGGTTTGAGAATGCGACGGCCCAAACGCTGTTGCAGGTACGCAGAGGGTGCGAAGCGAAAGGCGGTTTTCTGACTGTTTTAGCAGCGCCGGCCGACATCAAGCAACAGTTAGATGTTTGGGGCTATACTGGAAGTGCGATCGATTTAATGCGCCGGATTAAACAGCAGTTTGACCCGGAAAATATTTTGAGTCCCCATCGTTTTATAAGTGGTATTTAGTTTAAAGTTTATAGTCAGGACTTCAGTTTTTTTTATTCCTAGTCTGAATTATTGGTGAACCTGATTTGTTTTTTAACGAACCGCGAAGGCGCGTTAGCGCTAGCCCGCAAAGGAAGAGAAAAAAGAGAAGTTTTGGTTGGGACGTTTAGGACATTCTTAATTGCACTTGATCCATGCGGTCGATTGCTTCTGACTTCTCTCCTAGATAACTAAATTTTTTTTCTTCCTTCTTCCTTCTTCCCTCTTCCTCCTTCCTTCTTCCTCCTTCCTTCTTCCCTCTTCCTCCTTCCTTCTTCCTCCTTCCTTCTTCCCTCTTCCTTCTTCCATATATGCAAACTTCAGAAAAATCTCCCGTTCCCAGCGACGATTTAAAACCCGCCAAGGAAAGCAATTTTCTAGCACAAAATCCCCACTTACAAACCCTCGAAATCCCGGGTTTCGACCCCCACAATCCGCCCGACCCGAAATTAATCGATACTTGCGTGCACTGCGGTTTTTGCTTATCAACTTGTCCGAGTTATCGCGTACTCGGCAAAGAAATGGATTCCCCCAGAGGCCGCATTTATTTAATGGATGCAATCAACGAAGGCGACGCACCATTAAATGAAGCAACCTCGCAGCATTTCGATACTTGTTTGGGCTGTTTAGCCTGCGTTACAGCTTGTCCGTCTGGAGTTCAATACGACAAGTTAATTTCCGCAACTCGCCACCAAGTTACTAGAAATCAGGAACGCACTTTTTCCGATAATGTAATTCGCACTCTGATTTTTAATCTCTTCCCTTATCCTCACAGATTGCGGCCTTTGCTTGTACCCTTGTTTATTTATCAAAAATTAGGACTGCCAAAACTTGTCCGCAAAACAGGTTTGCTGAAAAAAGTATTTCCCCGCTTGGCCGCGATGGAATCAATTTTGCCGAAAGTTACTGTTGATTCTTTCCGGGATAATTTGCCAGAGGTAATTCCGGCACAAGGCGAAAAACGCTATCGAGTCGGCGTGATTTTAGGCTGCGTGCAGCGGCTGTTATTTTCGCCAGTTAATGAAGCTACGGTGCGAGTTTTGACGGCTAACGGTTGCGAGGTTGTAATTCCGAAAAGTCAGGGATGCTGTGCTGCTTTGCCCGAACACCAAGGGCAAGCGGAACAGGCGAAAGCCTTAGCGAGACAAATGATTGATAGCTTTGAAAATACTGGCGTTGATGTGGTGATTATCAACGCTGCTGGGTGCGGCCACACTTTGAAAGAATACGGTCACATTTTAGCAGATGACCCGGATTATCGGGAGAAAGCTGAGAAATTTGCTGCTAATGTTAAGGACGTGCAAGAGTTTTTGGCAAGTGCGGGAATTACGGCAAAACTCAATCCTTTGATTGACGGAGATTTGACAATTGTGTATCAGGATGCTTGTCATTTGTTGCACGGGCAAAAGATTAGTTTGCAGCCGCGTCAGTTGTTGCAACAAATTCCTGGGGTGAAGTTAAAAGAGCCTGTGGATGCGGCTTTGTGCTGTGGGAGTGCGGGGGTTTACAATATGCTTCAGCCGGAGGTTGCTGATGAATTGGGAGTGCAAAAGGTGGAGAATTTGCTGAATACTGGTGCGGAGTTGATTGCTTCTTCTAATCCGGGTTGTTCTTTGCAAATTAAGAAGCATTTGGAGTTGCAGGGAAAGGAAGTTACTTTGATGCACCCAATTGAGCTTTTGGATTATTCGATTCGCGGGGTTAAGTTGCTGAGGAAGTAGTTTTGTAGGGCGGGCGGTTCCGCCCTATTTTGGATGCTGAGTGAGATGTTTTTTAATGAACCGCAGAAATTCACAGGCGGGACGCCTGTTCCACACAGGGGGCAGAAGAATGAGAAAGAGGAATAGGTTATTGTATTGAGAAAATACGCGCGGCGTAGCTATCCCGCAGGGCATCGCACTTCTGACATTTCCCACAAGCTAAAATTAAATTCAACAGTCCCTAACCCCGGACAACAGTTATGGTAACTCAACTCAAGTCTCCTCAAAAACCTGATGTAATTTACCCCGACAGCGACGGCAAACCAATGTCAGACAATACCAAAAAATTTCGCTGGATACTCATCATCCAACAAAATTTAGCGTGGCTATTTGCGGATGACCCGAATGTATTTGTCGCGGGCGATTTGCTGTGGTATCCCGTCGAAGGAGATAACAAGATTCGCGTCGGCCCGGATGTGATGGTAGTCTTCGGCAGACCGAAAGGAGATAGGGGTTCTTACAAACAGTGGAAGAAGAAAATAGCGCGCCGCAAGTAGTATTTGAAATTCTTTCTGCCGATAACAAGCTAACAGAAATGAATAAAAAACAGGTATTTTACGATCGCCACGGGGTAGAGGAATATTACCTGTACGACCCGGAACGCAACGATTTCAGCGGTTGGATTCGTTCACAGGGGCGTTTGGACGTAATTGATGCGATCGAAAATTGGGTCAGTCCCCGACTGGGAATTCGCTTTGATTTGTCGGGTGAAGAGTTGCAAATTTATCGCCCTGACGGCGAACCGTTTACAAGTTATGAGGAGGTTTCTCGCAGCTTAGAACAAGCCGAACATCTTGCAGAACAAGCCGAACAGCGGGCTGCTGTCCTGGTAGAAAGACTGCGATCGATGGGGATTGACCCGGAACAATTGTAAACTAGACTGGGGAAAAGGGCGATCGGGCTACATTAAGCCGTAAGGTGCGGACTGCGCACCCTCATAATTAATATCAAACCCCGTTAATTTCACATTATATTTGTAAGGACGCGGCAAGGCCGTGTCCCTACCCGTAGGTTATTTTTCCCCCTCTTCTAACCTCAAAAAATGCACCTGTCCTGAAGCTTCCGCCGCCACAATTGTCACTCCATCCGGTGCAATAGCACAAGCTTTCAACGCACTATCTCCCCTGAAACTAGCAACTACTTTTCGACTCAACAAATCCCAAACTTTGAGAGTATTGTCATCCGAAACAGAAATCGCCCTATTTCCCACACTCGCTACAGATGTTATCGAATCGTCATGACCTACCAAAGTAAAAACTTCTTTTCTACTTGACAAATCCCAAACTTTAAGATTGTTTTCTCTCCCGCCCGAAATCGCCCATTTGCCATCGGTGGTAACTGCCACAGCATTCACAAAACTCTCATGACCTTTGAGGGTGAAAAGTAGATGTTTGACGGCTAAATTCCAGACATTTGCCAAAATATTCTTTTCTTTCCCCAAACTCCAAACTTTCAGAGTTTTGTCGCCGGAAGCCGAAATAATCCGCTTGCTGTCGGGAGTAACTGCCACAGCTTTTATCCCGTCCTCATGACCTGATAAAGTAAAAAGTTCCTCTCCTGTGTCTAAACTCCAAACTTTAATAGTTGTGTCTCCCGAACCGGAAATCGCCATCGTTCCGTCTGCCGTCACTGCCACAGAATTCACCCAGTCCGTATGACCAGTGAAAGTAAAGATTTCGTGTCCGGTTTCTAGATTCCAAACTTTCACAGTTTTGTCGCCGGAACCCGAAACTACTCGCTTGCTATCCGCTGTTATTGCGATCGCTTTTACCCAATCTTTATGACCGGGAATAGTAAAAATTTCCTGTCCGTCTTTGAGATCCCAGACTTTAATGCTGTTGTCTCCTGAACCGGAAATTACTTTAGTACCGTCCGCCGTCACTGCTACAGCATTTACCCAGTCATGGTGACCTGCAAATGATAAATTTTCTTTGCCTATTTCTAAGTGCCAAACTTTGAGAGTTTTGTCAGAGGAACCAGAAACTATCCGCTGGCCGTCGGGGGTAACAGCCACAGCATTCACTGGGGCGATGTGATTGGTAAAAGTGAAAAGTTCTTCTTTTGTTTCCAGATTCCAAACTTTGAGCGTTTTGTCGCCGGAAGCTGAAATTATTCGTTTGCCGTCGGGAGTTACTGCTACAGCTTGAACGAAGCTGGCGTGTTTTCCTAAAGTGAAAAGTTGCTTTCTTTCTGACAAACTCCAGACTTGAACAGTTCCGTCGTAACTGCCGGAAATTATTTGTTCGCCGTCGGGAGTAACTGCTACACTTTTTACCCAATCTGCATGACCCGTGAGAGTAAAAAGTTCTTTTCCCGTTTCTAGGTTCCAGACTTTTATGCTGTTGTCTCCCGACCCAGAAATCAACCGTTTGCTATCAGGAGTTACTGCTACGGACTGGACAAAACTGCTGTGACCTTTGAAGTTAAAAATTACTTCCCTGGTTGTCAAATCCCAAACTTTTATGCTGCCGTCCCAAGAACCAGAAATTACTCGCTTGCCGTCGGGAGTTACTGCTACTGCTTCTACTGCAAAAGTATCGCCTGCAAAGGTAAATATTTCTTGTCCAGTTTCTAAATCCCAAATTTTAATAGTATTGTCCCAAGAACCGGAAATTACTTTAGTGCCGTCGGGCGTGACAGCTACAGCATTGACGTAGGTAAGATGACCTTCGAGGGTTGAAAGTTCTTCGCCTGTTTCTAAGTGCCAAACTTTGAGGGTGTGGTCGGAGGACGCAGAAATTGCCCGCTTGCCGTCGGGGGTGATTGCTACAGCTTGTACCCAATCTGTATGTCCTGTGAGGGTGCGCAGCAATCTCCCGCCGGGAGGAGTAAAGCTGGGCGTTAGCGGTCGCAGCCAGGGGCTTTTTTGGTGTTTTGCTTGTGCTAGCAGTGCTTGAATTTCTGGACTTTCAAAGCGCATCAAGCGGGCAATTAGTTGGGTGGCTAGTTGGGTTTTGTCTTTGGCTAGAATGTGGGCAGACAGACGAATTGTTTCTTGGATTAATTGGAGTTGGTCGCCTTTTTGGTCTGAGGTAATTATATCGGGACTTGTTGCTAAATCGTAATCTTCTATTAGCGCCTGTACTCCGGATGCTGACAGCTTGGCTTCAATAAAATTGTAATCTGTTAGTAAGCTGTATAATTTCTCGGAGTCTGAAGTCGCTGCTAGCTGACTTGGCAAGATTCCTAAATAGTGTCTCTGTTCTGCAGGCTGCATTTTATCCAGCCCTTGTGTAAACTCGCTCATGAATTTGTGGATGTCTTTTTTAAATGTATGCGATCGCTAGCTGCACCCTGCTGGAAACCCGATCGAGAATCTTTTCTCTTGACTTAGCATGACATATTTGAATGCTATGTGCTAGGGTCTGCTGTCCTTGGTTTGGTTATGGTTCGATGAATTGCTGGTTTTTGAGTCTGAGTCTGCTTTGAGAATTTTCAAGGAGTGCGATTATAATCAATCGGTACCAATATAATTCAACTCAGCAACGCCCAATTAACCGATCGATCTACAAAAGCTGACATATATCGTTGTCTTTCTTAACATAGCCAGTCTTTGGGCGATGATTGTCGATAGATAAACAAACTCAAGCTAAAAATTGTCAGGTATCGCAATCCTATTTGATGTGGGAACAAGGCTTTTTTAAAGAAACACGATTCTGGATGCTCTAATTTTCTGTCAATGGGGCCGCATCAGCGAGGCAGATGTCGCCCTGGTTGGGTTTCCTACCTCAACCATATCTGCAATCTGCTTCGCCAAAGCTCTCAGAAAGCTTTGCAGGCGCGCCCCCTTCCTCTAAAATATAGAATAGAACTTGCACTGTTAAACCGGGTTTCTAAACAAAATCATTGGTTTGACCGCTAGGTAGGTAGGAAGAAACCGGGTTTCTGACTCCATAGCGCGCAAGTTACGATCGCAAATAAAGCAGTATTGACTTTAGAGACAAATTTCATGGATGTTATCGAGTTTTTCGAGTTAAGTGCAGGCAAATGGTTTTCTCAGCGCACCGTACACAATCTCAATTCTGGGAAATTGCAGGCAGGTAAATCCGACCTCAAAATAGAAATACTGACAGCTAGCGATGCAGCAGTCGTCAAACTTTGCCAAGCACACTCCATTAACCCGGCCTCAACTGGGCTAACCAGCGTTCGGATTACTTGGGACGGTATTTCCGATCGCGACAAAGCTAAACAAATCGGTTCTACCATACTAGCGATCGTACCAAATCCCGACAATCCCAGCGAAGGCAAAGTGTTGCAAGACAAGGGTAACAGCCGCTACGTGATGGGCGACGACGTGCTGACATTGATTACAGAATCAGACACTCTCCATGCCGAAGAAAGGGTGTGGTATCTCATGCCCAATTTGCGGCTGCGGACTAGCGTTGTTAAGCAAGCTAACGGTACCGAACAAGCCTCTTTTTGTTCGGAAATTCGGATGGGAGGAAGTGCCCAAAATGAAAAGTGACAAATAACTATCTAGTTCCCAAAGTTTACACTCTATTTCTGCTTTCTCCCTTCTTTCTTCGGCCTTCTCTGGCAATCGCTTTTAACTTGGTATGAAAATCAGTGTGTTTGACAACTGGGAATGATTTTGCCACAGGTTTGTCCGCTAATTTGTGTTCAGCTTCGGCTCGATCGGCGAGGGCGGTAACAGCCACATCTTCATATACTACAAATTCTGTATTTTCTTTTGTGCGATCGTCGGCTGCAGGCAATTTTCCTGTTTCCTCGGCATCTGTGTTCGGGATTTCTGCATGAAGCGCCACATCAAGTTGCGCCTCTGACGGCCCGCGAAAATCTAACTCTGCGGCACTAAATTCCGATTCCGGGTTCGATAAAAGTATATCTTCCTGTGGCATTTGAGCAGCACTTTCCCCGGTTAAACTTTGAGGAAAATTATTGCAGACCAAGCGTTCAAACTCGCGATTGAAATGATAGAGAGGTTGACCTATCCGATGCCACATACTCAATAGCTGTCCCACAGAAACAGCTTTGTAGCGCCCTTGATAAAGCGCTTCAACCACTGCTAAACGCAGCCAATAGCCGGGATACTTGGTCAGCCATTCACCCGCCAATTTCTCGGCTTTTTTGCCACCTAGGTCAAAACCGTAGTGAACCAGCAGAGCCGCTGCTTGTGCAGATATTGCGGTCACTTCTGTCATGGGAACTTGGGAATTGGGATTTTGAAGGAAGAGGGAAGAAGGAAGAAGGAAGAAGTTCGGCAACGAAGCAGTGTACGGAATTTAATGGATGTAACAGATAGAAGGAAAAATTACGAATTACTTATTACCAATTACCCATTACCGATTACCCAATTGAATTAATCGGATAAACGCACGCCTCCTTCTACAGTTCGCGCGTCCCCGGAAAAAGGTTGGGGAGTCCCATTCCAGTTGAAGTCGCTAATTCTAAAAGTCAGGCTGCCGACTTGACGCTCAGGATTAAAACGCAAAATAATTGCGTAGCTGCGACGGCTGTATTCTACAGTGTAATTCGTACTGATTGCTTCCCCGCTTTCTAAATTAATAGCACTTTGAAATCCGACTCGAAACCCTCCGTAAACTTGCTGGACAAGTCCAAAAGACAGGACTCTCAAATCTACTAAGCGATCGAATAAAAACGGCGAGATACCGTCGCGCCCCACCTGGGTATAAGTCACGTTAAACCCAGTGTAATCGAGGAAAGGGCGGGAGAAATGACCGAACTGCCCTTGAATGCCGACGCTGGGGGCGATCGAATTTTGTCTGTCGCCGCTGCTGTAATAAGTACCAACTCCCCGGACTCCCAAGGCCAGTTGCAAGAAAGGAACCACCGGCGTCCGCGTATACCTCAAACCCTGGGTGGGAGTGCGGGGCAGCGGTTCGCCCTCCCACAGGTTGAAGCCGCGGCTCAAGGCAAAGCTGAGTTGGGAACGGCCCAAATCGACGCGGTTGTTTTCCCGCACTGGTTCGAGCAAGTCTGCTCGATCGGTGTCAGCATTGATAAATTGATACCCGGCTTGGTAGCTGAGATTGATGCCAGTGCCTCCGAGTTGGATGACAGGGGAAGTGAGGACTGCCCCGAGGCTGCTCTGCACGGTTTGATAGCCCAGAGAACCGTTAAACAGCCGATCGCGATAACTGTATTCTGCTGCCAGAGAGTGAGTGCCGATCAACTGCCGCAGGCGCAAATTGCCCCGAAAGCTGTCTTCCGGCAAATTCGGGAAATTTTCAAAACTCAAAAATATTGCCGATCCGTCCAGGCTGGTGCGCGGGCCGAGACTAGCGCGTAACCTCGCTTTCAGCCCGTAGCTGTCGGGAGAAAACGGATTACCGCCGTTCTCTGCCACGAGCCGCTGCAGGTAAATTTGGGGCGTCAGGGTCAGCCGCACCGGCCCGTTTTGCAACACCTCCAAACCGCACTCGGCATACAAACCGCCTCTGTCCCCCCCGTCGTAACCAAAAGTCAAACACGGGCCGTTTTGCTGCCGGCTGTCAAACACTTGCCTGCGGGGATACACGGGTATTTTCACGCGGTTGTCGAACACCAAGCGGGGTTGAGTTGTGACTAATTCCTCAGCCGTGGGCGAAATCCTTCTAATCGTCGCCCTCCGGGCCCTGTATTCAAATTCCGGCGGGGAAAACGGGTCGTTAGTAATCCGAATGTTCGTTGCTACCCTCGCGCCGTCTGGCAGCAGTTCGATGCGTTCTGCTTCAAAGCGGACGCGGTTGACGGCGCCGACCACTTGGGGGGCTGCTAACTGTCCGCCGCCGCCGATAGTCACTGTAGCAGCGCCGGGGGATTTGACTCCGCGCACGGGCTGCTGGCTGGTAATTCGATCGCTCAGCGGCTGTTCGAGAATCGTCCCAGCACTAATATCTGTCGGCAGTGTGGGGGTCAATTCGCTACCTGCTGCGGGCAGGAATATTTCGCCGCTGGCTTGTTCGACTGCGCCGCTGTTGAGGCCGAGATTGAACTCCATCTGCTGGCCGCGTACTACTTGTTGGCCGCGGGTATAGGCAACATTGCCGGATGCTACCACTTGGCGGGTGACTAAGTTGACGATCGCCCGATCGGCATCAATCACCGTTTGCCGGAACCGCACGACGACATTACCAACCGCCGTGACAATTTGCTGCTTGTCGTCGAATTCTTGGCGGTCGGCCTTAACTTCGATAGTATCGGCCGGACTCACCGGAAACGGCACCGTCCGCTGAGAAGGCGCAGTGCGGACTCCCGGGGCGGCTGGTTTAGGCCGAGGCTGCGGCCGAGGCTGCGGTGCGGGCGTCGTTCCCGGAGTTGGAATGTCGAACTGCTGTTGCCCGCTGGGTGCTGGTTCCGGCGCGGGTTCTGGAACGGGAATTTCAGCAGGTTCGGGAGAGTTATCTTCTAACTGCCGGCCTTGGGCCTGATACCAACTTTCCTGCTTTCCGACAAGATTCCTCTCCTGTTGTTTCTGTGCCTCTGCGGTTCGTTTCCGATTGCGAATGGCAATGGCATTTTCTACCGAACCCAACTGGTAAGCAGTAAACGAGGAATCTTTCGGAGTTTCCGCAGTTTTGGGTTCTCTCACAGGATCCCGACGCTGAAACCCCACCACTGCGTCGCCGCGTTCCACTTCCGCTAGCGGGTCGGCGATTTCTGGAGGCTGGTCGGTGGCTGGGGTAGTGCCGAGGAGTGTGGCTGCGGGTGCTGCAGGGGCTGGTGTGGGTTCTGGCTGAACGATATCTGGGCTTGGTTCCGGTATTTCTGCGGGGTTGCTGCGGGTGTCTCCATCGCCGGCCGCCACAGTGAGGGCGACTTTTTTTGGCTTTGCGATGTAGATGATGGCAGAGGGTTCTGGCGGCGGTACCGGATAGGGCATAGTTACAACAGGTAAGTCATCCGATTTTAGATTTTAGATTTTAGATTTTATAGGGTGCAAATTATTGAAAATTTTTGCGTCTAAAAGGCAAGTGTTTAGACATTAATCTGACATCTAAAATTTGCAGTGGCTTTGGCGCGCCGGAATATGGCTGCTTTCAGAACTTGCTTCCGCCACAAGATAACCTCGCTGCTGGTGCGAGGTCAAGTTTTTTTCGACTAATTTTTGCGGGTTTGCGGGCTTGCTGAGGGGCTGCGGTGGCGTGCCCCCCAGCAAGCGGCAGAGATAACTTGTTTATTCCATGTCTCTGCGGTTGGGGTTCCGGGCTGGGTCATTGGACAAAAATCCAAAGATGAACAGGGAAACAAAAAATAAAACAACTACATTAACTACGATTTTGAGGGTTAGCACTGTGGGAGTCTCCAAAGATGGCATAATACTGAGCTGATTTGCTGCTGTTGCGGCAACTTTTTTATCATAAGCTAAAGATTAGTCAATTTTCTCTTTGCTTTTGAGGATTTTTGGCAAGTTGATTTTTGCCCAATTCCAGAGTTGCTCCGCGATGTTTTCTAGTCGCAGCATGACTCGATCGAGCCATTCGAGCACTTGTTCTAGCGGGTGCTTAATGTATCCCATTGATTCTGCTTTTGTTTCTAAGTAGTCGCCCTCGGGTGGGACGCCTGCGCTCTGATTTTTTGGTTCGGCAGCAGCGGGGGTTGCGGCGGTGTATCTGCTGGTTTGCGCGGTGATTGCTGCTGGGGATTGGCTGTTTTGTCGGGTGTTCGGGTTTGTGTTTTTTGGCACTGGGGTTTCCGGCGCGCGCCCTGGGATTGATTCTGCTGCGAGTGCAGAGCTATTTTTTTGAGTAATTGCTAAATCAGATAAATCAGATGCTGTTTGGGGTTGACTTTTTGGGCTTTTTGCCAGCAAGCTCTGTTTTAGCTGCCCTAGCAGGCGGTGAAGTGCTTCGGGGTAAGGGGAGATTGAGACTGCGGTCGATCGACCTTCTGGCAGTTCTCCTAATTCTGCAACTTTCTGATTGACTTTTAGGCTACTTTGTGATAAATGGATTTGAGCTGCTGCTTCGGGTTCGGAACTGCCCTCGATTAAATGCTGCGGTGCTGCTTCCCCGAATAAGTCTTGCCAGTTCAGCCACGGTCGATCGACCTCTGGGCTTTTTTGCGTGTTTTCTTGTTCTTGTCGCTGTTTCAAAGAATACTGAATAGCAACTGCTTTTTCCGTATTATCACTTGCTGCTGTTTCTTTGCCGAGGAGGTGGTCTACTGACGACCAAATAATTCCTTCGATGTTTCGAGCGTATTTTTCGAGGATTTCGCGGGCGGACAAATCTAAATTGGCGTCTGTGCCGGATGTATTAATTTTTACTCCGGGGGCTTCTGTGGGTGGGGCGGTTGTTTTTGCCGCTGGTGGCAGGGTTAATTCTTCGAGGTTGACGGCGGCGCGATCGAGTAATGTAACAAAGGAGAGAGGACTAGGGGGTCGATCGAACTTGCTGTTAAAATTAGTTTCTAGTTTTGGGGTATTGTAGTCGATCGAATTTGATGCCGCAATCGACTGCTGTGCGGTTTTTGATTCAATCTGCGCGCGGGCTGTTTGGACTAGGATTGAATTGCGGTCGATCGATTTTTTAACTGCGAGGATTGATTCTCCAAACTGATTTCTTTTCAAAGCAACCGGGCTGGTCTGAAGCCATGCCATCAATTCCCAAAAACGACGCATCGGCGGCAACTGCGCTTTTTTGGCCGCTGACTCCAAACCGAGATTAAATTTTAATTCTTTTTGGGTAATTTCCCGCCGTTCGGGCCCGGTGTTGGCAATTTCCCAAGTTATGCTACCTTCGAGAATTTCCTGCTGTTCGGGTGTCAAAATATCTAATATCTGATTTTCTTTTCCGACCAATACTAAAGTGCGGGCCGGGATAAAACTGGCAATTCCCTCAACTTTCGGTTGCGGTTTTAATTCAGTTTTAGCAAGCGGGTGTTCTAAGACGGAAGTGGTTTGATGCTTGGCGATTTGTCCGCTCAAATTGATTGCCGGATGTAAATCGTTAGCAGTATTTCCCTGATTAATTAACAGCGGGAAGCTGGCTAAAGTTTTCGCAGTTTGCGACGAGTTTAGCAAATTTTCGGCGAGGTGCAAAATTTCGGCGATCGAACTTTCCTCGGAAGTTTCCCCCTGATACCAATTTTGTTGCAAATCGGGGTTTTCGTCGCCGCTAAATTCTTGCAGTTCCGGTAAATCTACTTTTTGGCTTGATTCCCGCAACTGTCGGCCCAGCATTCGGGAACTTTGCACCAGCAAATAAGCTGGATAAAGCAGAATTTGGGTGGCGGTGAGAGTTGCTTCTTTAATTTGACGCCAAGTTCGATCGTAATTGTCGGCAACTTGGCGGGACTGTTTCGATATAAAATTTAATAGTCGGCTTTGGTAGGGGCCGTAGTAACCGTTGGACATAAGTTTAATTATTCAATTCTGATTTTTGATTCGCGCCGGAATTGCTGAATATTGCTGTAAAATCAAAGCGAGATCTTAATCGCAGCTTCAAACCCTCTGAAACCTTTATTTCTTCGCGTCCTTTGCGTCTTCGCGGTTCAATCCGATCTTTGATTAATACACAATTCCTATTTTAGCGAAATATGAGCGCTTCTGTGTCACCTGCTAGCAACAATATTTCTGCCGCTGTCGAGAAGTTGCGTCGCCTCAGCCAAGTGGAGGTTCAGTCTGGCTGGAGGTACTGCGATTCTGACTCGGCTGTCTCTTCGGTAAATATTTGTAACAGCCCTGTTGCCGAACTTAACGGCAAAGGACATATTGCTTGGCCGTCTGGGAAGCAAGTTTTGTATTTGGGCCAGCAATTTGTAATTCCTGACAATTTGCACGGCTATCCTGTGGTTGGTTTGCGGTTGCTGCTGGGCTTGACTTGGTGGGCAGAAGATGCTCAAATTTTTGTCAACGGCGAGTTAGTCGGACAAGGAGATTTATTTGATTTTGCCGATCGAGTTTTGTTGAGTTCGTCGGCAAATCCGGGAGATGAATTTTTAGTGATTTTGCGGTTGGTAAGTCCGGGTCACGATAGCGGTGCTTTAGTGCGATCGATTTGTTTGTACGAAGCTGCTGACTCTTGTTGTTTCGATCCGGGTTTTGTGGCTGCCGAATTAGAGATTTTGCAAAATTCGCTAACTCGAAATTTAGAAAATCTAAATTCCCAATACCTCTCCACTGAAACAATAGCAAATAGCCCCATGTTTGTCAAGGGGGAAACGCTGAAATCTGAGATTGATTTGGCGCTTGGTTTGATTGATTGGTCGGCGGTGAGCGATCGCGAAAAGTTCGATCGATCGCTGTCGGTTTTGCGGCACAATTTACTGGGATATCTGCGGGCTTTTTCTGGGGATTTAGAGGATGGAAACGCAGAGGCCGCAGAGTCCACAGAGGGAGGAAGAAAAGATGAGGTTTTTGAGGTTGGAGAAAATAGCAAAGCTACATCTATATATATAGGAGAAAGCGGCGATCGGACATCTATATATACAGGTAAAATTTATTTGGTCGGTCACGCTCATTTAGACTTAGCTTGGCTGTGGCCTGTCCCGGAAACTTGGGAAGCGGCAAAGCGAACTTTTGAGTCGGTATTGAAATTGCAATCGGAGTTTCCCGATTTGATTTTCTGTCATTCAACTCCGGCCCTTTATGCTTGGATGGAAGAACATCGGCCGGACTTATTTGCAGCGATTAAAAAACAGGTGGCGGCGGGTTGTTGGGAAGTTGTCGGCGGGATGTGGGTAGAACCGGATTTAAACTTGATTTCCGCTGAATCAATGGTGAGGCAAGTTTTTTACGGCCAGCGCTATGCAAAAGAAAAATTTGGGGAATTGATGCGGGTGGCTTGGCTACCGGATACTTTCGGTTTTGGGTGGCAATTACCTCAGATTTTGCGGCAAGGTGGAGTTGATTATTTTGTGACGCAAAAGTTGCGTTGGAACGATACAACGCAATTTCCCCACGGTGCGTTTTGGTGGGAAGGGTTGGACGGTACTAAAATTTTTAGTATGATGTCTCCTCCAATTGGTGAAGGCATAAAATCTGTGAAAATGGCAAGTTATGCTTTTGACTGGCAAGTTAAGACTGGTTTGCAAGATGCTCTTTGGTTGCCTGGGGTTGGCGACCACGGCGGCGGCCCGACTCGTGATATGTTGGAGGTGGCGAAACGCTGGAAAATGTCGCCTTTTTTCCCGAGGTTGGAGTTTGCGAAAGCGGTTGATTATTTGTCTTTGATTGAGAGTCAGTTTTTGCCAGAAGTTACGGAAAGTTTGCCCGAAAACGATGTTCCACAATCGGACAATCAGGAGAATTTGCGGGCGCGAGAATTGTCCAATTTGTCGGCAATTTCGGATGCAAATCTTCCCATCTCACAACTTAAAACTATTCCAGGCACTCTCCCCGTTTGGAAAGACGAACTGTACTTAGAATTCCACCGGGGTTGCTACACGACTCGCGCCGACCAAAAACGCCAAAACCGCCGCTGCGAAGAATTACTCTACCAAGCGGAGTTGCTGTCTTCGCTGGCCACGATTTGTACTGGTGCGGTTTATCCGAAATCAGAATTAGAATCAGCTTGGAAACAAATTTTGTTTAACCAGTTTCACGATATTTTGCCCGGTTCTGCGATCGCCCAAGTTTACGCGGATGCTAATCTAGGATGGGTCGGGGTCGATCGCACTTGTGGCGAAATCCTGCTAAAATCTTTGGATGCAATCTCGGCTCAAATTTCTCTGCCGAATCCTCCGCAGCCCGACGCTCAACCGATTTTGATTTTCAATACTCTCAATTGGTCGCGCTCTGAGGTTGTCGCCGTACCGCTTCCCGATGTGGCTGATTCAGCTTGGCAAATTTACGATTTTTCAGGACAGCCACTGGCTTCGCAGATTGTCAGGGGCGATCGACTCCAATCGCAATCTAAACTGTTATTCTGGGCAAATAATCTCCCCGCCGTTGGCTACCAGTTGTTTTGGCTGTGTCGCGAAGATGCTGAAACTGTAGATAATGCGTCCGCGAGTCCAGAAACTGAAAAAAAGACAGAGTTATCAGAACTTACATACGGTATAGCGCAAAAAAACACACCTGGTCAAGAAACGCATTTTGCAGCCGCAGAAATGGTTGTAGAAAATGAATTTATTCGGGCAACAGTAGACGGAAAAACCGGGGATTTATCCAGCATTTGGGATAAAGTGAATAACAGAGAAGTCTTGAATGCAGCAGGCGGGAATCAACTGCAAGCATTTCAAGACAGCGGTCAATATTGGGATGCTTGGAATATCGATCCAAATTATGAAAAACATCAACTACCAGCGCCGATACTGAAAGAGATTTCCTGGGTAGCGCAGGGAGAAATACGGCAGAGTTTGCGCGTAGTCCGACAAATTGGAAAATCGGAGTTTTGCCAAGATTATATAGTAGAAATAGGTTCGCCTATGCTGAAAATCAAGACTGTTGCGGATTGGCAAGAAACTCACGTTTTAGTAAAAGCAGCCTTTGGGTTAAATGTAGAAGCAGATTTTGCAACTTGCGAAATTCCCGGCGGTGCGATCGCACGCACAACTAAGCCGCAAACACCCGCCGAAAAAGCCAAATGGGAAGTGCCGATTTTGCGCTGGACTGATATCAGCAATGACGGTTTTGGAGTGAGTTTGCTCAACGATTGCAAATACGGTTGCGACCTTCAACCGAATCGAATGCGGCTGACTTTGCTTCGTGGTTCGACTTGGCCCGATGAACAAGCAGATGTAGGAGTTTCGGAATTTACTTGTGCCGTCTATCCCCATGCTGGAAATTGGCAAGAGGCGGGCACAGTTCGGCGCGGCTACGAGTTGAATTTGCCGCTGCTAGTAAAGGTGTTACCCAAGTTAGAGAAAAATGACCGCAAGACTCTGCCGGCAGTTGGCAAGTTCTTGGATTTGTCCGCCGACAATTTAGTTTTGATGGCTTTCAAACAATCGGAAGACGATTCTAATGTGTGGATTTTGCGGTGTTGCGAATCCGAGGGGAAAGAGACTGTGTTAGAATTCAAGAGTGATTTGGGATTAGAAATTGTAGAGGCAGTAGATTTGTTAGAACGACCTGCCAATTTGTCTGAAAAGTTGCCCGAAGGACGAGGATTTAAGATAGAGCCTTGGAAAATCGCGAGTTTTGCAGTTGTGCGCCAAACACAGACCTAAAGACTTTATACCGAAATCTGCAAGGATTTCTCAACCTACGTCTTTCCCTCTCATCTATTCTCTTCTCATTTCCCCTCTGCGCCCTCTGCGGTTCATGGAAAACAAATCCAGTTAGCACAGGTAAAAGCGCGAGGTTAAAATTTAATTGTATGAGCACGATAGTGCGCGAATTATCGCCTTTTAGTACAGCCAAAAAAAAGCTATTCCCAAAGTAACGAAAGTCAGCGGCAGCCCGAACCGCAAATGTTCTTTAAAAGTCAAATAATCGCCTGATTTTCCTGCAACTTCAGCTACAATTAAATTAGCCACAGAACCCAACAAAGTTAAATTCCCGGCTAGAGTAGAACCCGCCGCTAACAACAGCCAAGCTTGTGTATCTGTTTTGACAATCACCGATTGCAGAACTAACACCGCGGGTACGTTAGAAATTAAGTTAGAAAGAATTACTGTTACTCCCAACAAACTCAGCGGCGTACCAGTCAAATTAGTTAAATTGTCCAACAAACCGAGTTGTTGAGTTGCTTTAGTTACCACAAACAATCCCGCAAACATTACTAGCAAATTCCAGTCAACGCCTTGCAAAATGCGATCGGACTTGACGCGCCTAGTAATTAACAATATACTCGCAGCAATCCAAGCAGATTCTGCTAAAGGTGCTCCCGCCAAAAAAGCTACTAAAAGTCCTGCTGTCACCCACAAACTTTTTCCTAGTAAAGGCTTGAACAATCGATAGCGGACTTGGGGAACCTCCGGCAAAGATTTGCAAGAACGCACTTCTGGATAAAGCAACCACAGCCAAGCTACTTGAACCAGCAAACAAATTAAAGCTACCGGTGCGAGAGAGCGGGCAAATTCTAAATAACTAATTCCCGAAAAAGAACCGACGAGAATATTTTGCGGATTCCCACTCACAGTCGCCACCGAACCTAAATTCGTACCTCCCGCTAAAGCCAAAAGATAAGGGATAGGATTGAGAGACAAAGAGCGAGTCAGACTCAGTGTTAAAGGGGCGAGCAAAATAGCAGTAGTGTCGTTAAGAAAAAATGCCGATAGAATGCCGCTGCCAAAAGTAACGGCCACCATAATGCCGAAAGGAGAACGAGTAAAGCGAGTTAAAAACTCCAAAGCGAGTTGAAAAAAACCTGATGCTCCCAAAGCCGAATTAACGATCATCATTCCCAGCAAAAAAACAATCGTACCTGGGTCGATCGCCTCCCAAGCAGTTTTGAGGTCCAGTATCCCCAAAGCCACCGCAAAAGCTGACCCAACAATTGCAACCGCCGCCCGGTTCATCCGCAGTCCCGGCAAATATCCCAAACCGAATCCCAAGTAAGTCAGTCCCAATACTAGGTATTTGAGTGTTATCATATATACTTAAAACTATTGATTGCCGTTTTTTTCGATTGTCTGGGATGCTAAAAGTACAGACCGGGTAATTGCAGCTAAACCTGCTGGCATTGCAACTAGCGGGAAATATCGCCGGCAGACGGTCTACAAACTACAAACAAACAAAGTGGTTGCATTGGGAAGCGAAAAGCAGGGTGCTGGACAAGTTGTAAATTTATTACAACTTGTAACTTTTTTCAAACAACAGGTTTAATTTAGTTTCACAAGAAAGTTAAATTCCAGAAAGTAAAATTAATTACAGTCGAGTTAAGCTAAAAGTGTTTGCTAAAAAAAGTAATTCAAGCAACCCAGAAACCAACAATTCTCACTTAACCGACACGGAGGGCGAGCTCGCGGCAGCCAAACTTTCGTACGGTCAACAAGTCGAACAGGATTGGTATCTAACTCTCTACGACAATTTTCCTGGCATTTACTTCGTCCTAGACGCTTTGGGAAGAATTTTTTCGCTCAATCAATTCGGCGAGTCTCGCCTCGTATACAAATCGCAGGAATTAATTTGTCATTCAATTTTTAACATATTCTACTGCCAAGAGCAAGGGCAAATGCAGGCAGAATTTGCCGGATTGGCCCAGCCGGAAAACGGTACGGCAACTCCAAAAGTTGCCTGTTGGGAAGGTAATTTGACTTGCAAAGACGGCAGGATTATCGCGGTAAAAGCAACCGCGCGCGCAATGCTTGCGGTTGACTGGAAAATAGAGGAAAATACCAATGGTCGCTCAATTGCCAATTTCCAACTGCCGGCTGTACTGTTAGTTTGCGAAGAAATTAAAACCGCTTCGCAGTCATCGAGGCTATCGCTGCCGCCCCAACAGAGAGAAAATTGGCGCAGTCCAACTTGGGCGATCGCAAAATTAGCCAAAAGTCAACTTAAACAACGCCACAATCTAGAAGGATTCATCCGCGAAGTAACAGAAACTGCTGTCAGTATTGTCAACTGCGATCGAGCCAGTATTTGGCTGTACGGCGAAGACAAAACGCATCTTCACTGCATCGACCTTTACGAACAAAATACTAAACTCCATTCCGTACAAATAATCATCACAGCCGCCGACTGTCCGGCATATTTTCAAGCTTTAAGCTCCGCAAGTGCGATCGCAACTGTGGCAGCAGAAAATGACCCGAGAACGCGAGAACTTGTCGGTCCTTATTTTGCCGATCGGGGCACCACGACTTCCCTGTTAAACGTACCGATTGTGCTGGCAGGTCAAAGGTTGGGAATAGTCAGCGCCGAACGGCACGGTTCTGACGGCGATTGGACGGAAGAAGAACAGGAATTTACCCAAATATTAGCAGATTTTGTATCGTCAAGTTTGTCAGTTAGCGAAAGCTTTAAATTAGAAGTAATGCGACGCGAACAGCAGCAAAACTTGCTGACCAAATACTACGACCAACTAGAAGAAAGAGTAGAAAGACGCACTGCTGAACTAAAAAAAGCCAACCAAAAACTGCAACAAGAAATAATTAAAAGAAAACAAGCAGAAGCAGAACTCCGCCGGCAGCAACAAGAACAGCAAATTATTTTTGATTCCGTGCCGGCGATGATTTGGTACAAAGATACCGAAAGCCGCCTGCTGCGAATTAATCAAGCTGCCGCTGCATCGAGAGGTTTGTCCGCAGCTCAATTAGAAGGTAAATCTTTTTATGAAATATATCCAGATGAAGCAGAGCAATATTATTTAGAAGATTTGGAAGTAATCAATTCCGGTCTTCCCAAACAGGGTAAAGTCGAACTGCTGCCAACTGTCTCGGGTCAAAAATGCTGGGTGCGGACAGATAAAATACCTTACCGCGACGAAACAGGTAAAGTTGCTGGCGTGATCGTGTTTGCAGTAGAGATTACAGATTTAATTCGAGTGGAAAAAGAACTGCGAGAATATCGCGATCGCCTCGCAGAAAAAGTCGATAAACGTACTGCCTTGTACCGGCAAGCTATGGCCGCTTTGTACTCGGCAAATATGCAATTGAAACAGCTAATTAGCAACAGCTACTCCCGCCGCGAAAATGGCAGGAATACAGTAGTACCGAGCTTGCTTGAATCCGAAGCTTATTTTGAAGCAGTTGCCGTGGCTGACCGCGACACAATTTTGAGCGTCAGCAGCAATTTTGCCGAGCTTTTCGGTTACGAACCTGCGGAAATGGCGGGAATGAGCTTGCTGGAACTGCTGTCGCCGAAATCATACAAACAAGCAGCGCAAATGATTTCAGCAGCCACCAATACAGTCTGTGAAACTATTTTTCTCAGGCGAGACGGAACTGCTTTTCCCGCTGATGTGCGCAGCAAATTCGTATTGTGGGAAGGTCGTTTAGTGCAGGTGAAAGCAGTGCGAAACCTCACGGAACGCAAATTAATCGCAGCAGAATTAGAGCGATCGCGATCTCTGCTGCACGCTACCTTGGAAGCAACGGCAGACGGCATCCTCGCCGTTACTACCGCCGGAGAACTGATTAGTTTTAACGAAAAGTTAGTCCAAATGTGGGGAATTTATGAAGAAGTTAGAAACTCAATGGATAGAACGGTGCGGCTGACATTTCTCACTAAGCAAGTTAAAGATCCGAGCGCTTTTTTGCAGAGAGTTAAAGAAATTTATAGCGATGCGGAGTCCGAAGGCTGCGATATTATTGAATTTAAAGACGGCCGAACTTTTGAGCGCTACACGCAGCCGATTCGAGTCGGACAAAATATTATTGGCAGGGTGTGGCGCTTCCGCGATATTACCTCTCGCGCAAAGGTGACGGCAATGTTGGGAGATTCTCAAAGGCGCTTTCGGGCAATTTTTGATTCTTCTTTCCAATTTGTGAGCTTGTTGAAACCCGACGGCACTCTGCTGGAAGCTAACCGAACTTCTCTGGATTTCGCGGGAATTAAGCTGCGGGATGTGGCAAATAGACCGTTTTGGCTATTGCCGTGGTGGGGAGACTCTGAGGAAGTTCGGGAACAGTTGCAAGATGCGATTTCTCGATCGGCAAAAGGTGAATTTGTTCGCTACGAAGTGGAACTTCAAGGTGCAAATCGGACGGCAATTGTTGATTTTTCACTCAAACCGGTCGCGGATGAAACTGGCAAAATAGTATTGCTGCTGCCGGAAGGTCGGGACATTACTAAAAGTAAGCAAGCCCAAGTAGCGCTGCGGCAACAAATAGAACGGGAACGCCTGATCGCACAAATTCAATCGCGCATCCGTTCTTCTCTGGATCTCCAAGATATTCTCAACACTACAGTAGCGGAAGTCCGGGAGTTTTTGGCAACCGATCGCGTCCTGATTTTCCGCTTCCGACCCGACTGGAACGGAGATGTGGTGGTGGAGTCAGTTGGAGAAGGATGGATTCCACTGAAGGGGGTGCCAATTGACGATTGCTGTTTTGCTAATACTTACATCGGACAGTATTTAATGGGCCGCATTCGCGCCATAGAGGATGTTCATGCTTCTAATTTGAGCGAGTGTCACCTTAATTTTTTGGCGGCGTGTCAGGTGAAGGCAAATTTGGTAGTGCCGATTGTCCAGCAGGGAATGGAACCTAGGGAAGGTAACGGTTCTTGTCAAGTGCCGAAGTTGTGGGGTTTGCTGATTGCCCACCACTGTTCGGGACCCCGCCATTGGCAGCAGTTTGACATGGATTTGCTGAGCCAGTTGGGTACTCAAGTGGCGATCGCGATCGAACAATCTTTACTTTACCAACAGTTAGCTGCTGCTAACCAGCGGTTGGACGCGTTGGCGAATTTGGACAGTCTGACTCAATTAGCTAACCGCCGCCGGTTTGATGAGGTGATTAACGGGGAATGGGAGCACTCTAGCTCTTCGGAACCGCTATCTTTGATTATGTGCGACATTGACTGTTTTAAACTTTACAACGACAATTACGGCCACCAAGCCGGGGATGCTTGTTTGCAGCAAGTGGCGCGGGCGATCGGGGATGCTTGCACGAACGCACCTGCAGAACGCCTCTATTTGGCTGCTAGGTACGGCGGCGAGGAATTTGGGATAATTTTGCCAAATACGGATATCGTGTCTGCACAGGCTGTTGCTGAGGGAATCCGCAGCCGCGTCAAAGCCTTGGCAATTCCCCACATCAAGTCTGTTGTCAGCGATTGCGTGACTCTCAGCTTGGGAGTTGCGGGCGTTTCGGAAAATCAAAATTCCCCGAAAATGCTGATTGAAGCGGCGGATAAGGCACTTTATCGAGCTAAGTCTGGCGGGCGAGATCGAGTGGCGATCGCGATTAGTGAGTAGTCAGGTTATTTTAGATTTTAGATTTTAGATTTTAGATTTTAGATTTGGGAATTACTGATGAAGCTGCTGGTTTGGAGCTTGTCTACAGTTGCATTCTTTTTTGAAACTGGTATTACTAAAAAAACGATCGCCCTAACTGGCATAAAGTTAGTGCGATCGCGGTACTATGAATTAGCTATCTATTAATCAGATTCGGCGCGGAATTTTTACGCATTTCCACGAAGATTGTTACAAGACTTCACAGAAAGAGGAGAAGAGTGGGAGATGCGGAAATGTTTCCTTCTAATGACTAATGACTAATGACTGCTGACTACTGACTAACCTACTTAGCTAACAGTTTTTGAAACACCTCATACATATCCTCAGCCAACTTTTTAGGATTCCACAAAGGGGCGAGATGTTCTGGCTGCTTAGATTTTACTAAATGCTCTTTCACCGCATTTCTCAAACCCGCATCGCGGCCAAACTTAACTCCCCACTGCGTGTATTCCTCCCAACTCCACGCCGCACCAACATCAAGATTTGCACTTTTCATAAAAGCGTAACCCATCCGCGAAAGATATTGGTCGCCCGATCGAGTTACCACTGGCAAATTCGCCCACAAAGCCTCTAAATTGTGAGTTCCCCCGTTGTAAGGATAGGAATCTAAAAGCACGTCTGCTACATAATAAATAGCCCGGTGTTCTTCCTCACTTCTGGTTTGCCCTATAAACTTAATCCGAGCAAAATCTACTCCCTGAATTTCGCATTCTTCGCGGTAAGTGCTGTGAATAACATCGGGGTCGCCTTGACCTTTGCGGATTAACAAACTCTCTGGTACTTCCTTAAGGATTTTAACTTGAGCTCGTACCATTTCGGGATTGGTTTTTCTCCCAGGCGCAACGCACAGATAAGTCATTTGCTCCAAGCCAATTCCGAGAGCATTTCTAATCGCCTCTCGGTTCACAGGAATGCTTTGCAGTTCGCCAATTGCTACCGAACAAACAGGCAATCTCACTAATTGTTCTAAGTAATTTTTTTCAACACCAGGGGGGTGAGTGTGTTCGTCGCACAGAAAGTAGTGATTATCTGAAATGTATGGTGCGTCGAATCCTAGCCAAGAAACGCAAATTCCCGCAGGATATTGGTATAAGACTTCGACATTTGTTGGCACTGTCATCGAGTCTAAGTCTATCAAAACATCCAAGTTGTCTTGCGCTACTTCGGCGAAGATTTCGCCGCCATCAGCAAAGCCGTTTGGATATTTTTTAGGCCAGTAAAATTTGCCCGCCATTTCTTCAAACCGCTGCGTAACTTCATCTCGATTGAGTTTCCCGGTGACGTAAAGGTGAACGTGGGGGGTAATGCGGCTTAATTCGCGGATTAAAGCTTCGCTGCACCAACCTACCGAGTGGCGGCGGAAGTGTTTGGAAAGAAAGCCGATTTTTAAAGGCTGTTGTTTGATTTGGTAAGTGGTTGGCTTGATTCTGTTAATTTGCTGCCGCAGCGGGACGGCTTTTTTGTAGTATTCTTTGGCAATTAGTCTGTAGAAACTGGCATTTTTTTCGCGGTTGTCTCGCAGGTGAGAAACTGCAAACAGGAAGATTTCGTAGAGCAGTTTTAGTTCGATTACGCTAAAGGTTTCCACCTTTTCGTAGCAGAGTTTTTCGATTTCTTCGAGTTTCTGAATAGCCTGTTTGCTGACACCGGATTGCAGGTAGGAAAAGACGTAGGCTGTAGCTGACATGATTGGGGCGACATCGCCGCAGTTTTCGCAGTATTTGTCGGCTACATTGCGGGCTCCGGCAAGGTTGGTGGAATGGCTTAGCAAGTCGCACAGTTGTTGGTGGGCTTCGCTGAATTTGGGGTTGCATTGGATCGCCTTTTCAAAATTGGCGATCGCCTCCAACGGCTTATCTTGTTTCTGAATGTGTCCCATGCGACAGTAAACCTCTGCCCAATCCGGTTTTAATGCCAAAGCTTGCTGATAGCTGGCTAAAGCTTCTTCCAGCCGCCCCTGCATGGAAAAACAACTGCCGAGGTTAGCGTGAACTTCCGGCCAATCGGGCTTGATTTTCAGAGTATTGCGGTAATTAGTAATTGCTTCGTCGTACTTGTTTTGTTGTAAAAAAGAGTTGGCTATATTGAAGTGCAAAACTTCTAATTGCGGCTTTAAAGCTACAGCTTTCTGATAGTAAGCGATGGCGGCGTCGAGATTGCCTTGTTGCGATCGCGCGCTGCCGATGTTACCGTAAGCTTCGGCCCAATCCGGCTTAATGGCGATCGCTTTTTCGTAGCTTTCGATGGCTTCCTCGCGCTTTCCTTCGCTGAAAAGTCGATTACCTAAGTTAAAGTGGAAGTCTGCGCCGACTAGCTGCGGGTTGAGTTCGGATGTTCTTTTAAAACAGGCGATCGCTGCTGCGATGTTGCCGTGTTTCTGATATACTTTCCCTAAATTCCAGTGAGCGCCTGCTAAATCTGGACTGAGGGCAATGGCTTGCTGGTAATGGGCTATCGCTTCTTCCAAACGCCCCATTTTGAAATACATACTGCCGATATTAGCCCGCACTTCCGCAAAATTTGGCTGCAATTCTAGGGCTTGAGAATATGAACGAATGGCAGCTTCAACTTTGCCTACTGCTTGCAAAGCATTGCCTAAAGTGACGTAAGCGTGAATGAAATCTGGTCGGATTTTGATCGCTTGCTGGCACGCGGCGATCGCTTCTTTAATTTTACCTTCAACTAAAAACTGTTCTGCCAGTTTTTTGTACGGTTCTACTTCTTGAAAATTGGCAACTTGCCCGCTATCTGGAACATTGAGCGAGGTAACTTGTTCGGAAACTTCGGCGGGGTTTGTAAACGGAGTATTTAAAGTCTCAGTGGTGGGCGCTGGCGGCAAATTTATGCTCGAAGGCTGCAAGCCGTAGCCTTCATCTTTGTTGACAGATACTGGTTGCTGTTCCTCTGATTCTGTTTCTAATTCGATAAATTTGCTGTCGGTAGTTTCCCGCTGTTTTTGTGCTAGCAAACTCGATAGTTTCTCAGCAGCGCTGGCATCTCCCGGTTGCAGTTGCAGCACTTTTTCATAGCAAGCAATTGCTGCATCTAACTTTCCTTGCTGCTGCAAAACGCTGCCCAGCATCAAATTAATCGAACACAATTTAGGATTAATGGCGAGAGCTTTTTGGTAATAATTTGCTGCTTGTTCCAATTGCCCTAACTTGTAATACATACTGCCGATATTCGCGCTAGCTTCGGCAAATCTCGGCTGAATTTCTAAAGCTTGCAAATAAGCTTTAATTGCCATTTCCAGCTTGTCTTGAGCGTGCAGGGCATTGCCCATTGTCAAATAAGCCGGAGCAAAATTTGGTTTGAATTTAAGAGCGAGATTGCAACAGGCGATCGCACTTTCAAATTCTCCTTGCAAAACATAAACTTCCGCCAACTTTTTGTGAGATTCGACATCTTCCCCGTTAAACTCTAAAGCTTTCTTGTAATCTGCGATCGCCTCATCAAGCTTGCCTGCATCTTTCAGCCGATTTCCCTTGACAAAATAAGCTTGAGCTGCTTCTAAATCCACCAACGAATCCGTTATCATTTGCTCTGCCATTCTTACAGGTTGTACAGTAATACTATTCAGCCATTCTACCCACTGTCGGGATCGCACAGACCAAGTACACCCTCGATTTATATATTCTACCTGCTGTCTCAGATGATTTTCAGCAGTTGCGCCGCCCGCACCCGTCTCCTCATTTAAAACTCCGACTATCGCCTCTAAAAACCGCCTTGTATATCCCTCCCAATCTGGTTTACCAGCCCGCTTCCAATTAGTTATCGATGCAAAATTTTCCACCCCGGACATTGAAACTAGACGGGCAAATCCAGCAGTTGTTTCCGGCAAAGCTGCCAATTCACTCGTCACAATCCGGCAACCGCTGGCCATTGCCTCCATCACGGCAATAGATGAGGTTTCCAAATAGGTATTCGGGTAAGCTAAAACCGCGACTGAACGCAGTTGCCGGACGAGTTCGGGTTGCGGTACGGAACCGACGTACTCGACGCCTTCTGTTTCCTGACACTGGCGGTAAAGTTGACCGAAAAAAAGCTGGTTATCATTGTCGTCTATTTGGTGTACTTTCATGCTTGAAAATACTTTTAATCTGGTTCCAGGGACAGCTTGACGAATTTCGGGAAAGACTTTTAACAAAATATCGAGTCCGCGAAATGGAGTGCTGGTATAAGCTAGAATGGGCGGTCGAGATTTATGAGAGAGGATAGAAATATTATCGGCGAAAATGTTAGCAAAACAAGGTGCGATCGCATTTCTTAAAACACAACTGCGATTGGAGTCAATCCCAAAGCGCCGATGAAATTGCTCGCGCTGCCAGTCGCTGACAAATACAAAGGCATCGCAAGCATTGATTTCTCGAACATTTTTAAAATTTTCGAGGAATACAAAGCCCGGTTCGTTATGAATCCACAAAATTAATTGAGTTTGTTTCCCCAAAAACGGCTTAACTTCCAGTGCTTTGCCGACTATATTGACTATAACTAAAAAATCGAGCGCTCGCAGCAATTCTAAATTAGATTTGTCCCCCACCCTGCGCCTGCAATCAACGCCGCGCGACATCCCCGACTCGGAAGTATTGTTGAGCAAAAATACCTCGTTTCCCTGTGCTGCCAACGCCTCGGCTAAGTAACAAATAGCCGACTGAGTGCCGCCCAAAGGTTTGCAGTAAGGAGTTTCAATTTTGTAATCCCAAGTGTAGGTATCGAGAAATCCGATTTTCATTAAATGGTATAATCTTAAAACTATTGAGGAGTACCCAACATGACCACAGAACAAGATCCCGTAAAATTGATGAAACAGCAAGTCGGCTTTGCTGCCGCCGATCGCGTAAAATCTGGTATGATTGTCGGACTCGGCACGGGGTCAACTACAGCTTATACTATTCAAGCATTGGGCGATCGCATAAAATCAGGTGAACTCAAAGATATCAAAGGAGTGCCGACATCTTTTCAATCAGAAGTGTTAGCCAAACAGTACGGAGTACCGCTGACAACACTAGATGAAATTGACAAAATTGATGTTGCTATTGACGGCGCTGATGAAGTAGATCCCCACCTCAACTTAATTAAAGGTGGTGGCGCAGCCCACACCCGCGAAAAAGTAGTCGATTACCTCGCAACTCAGTTTATTGTAGTAGTTGACGGTTCCAAAATGGTTGATAAATTGGGTTCGACTTTTCGCGTTCCCATCGAAGTTATACCGATGGCATTAACACCAGTGATGCGTGCCATTGAAAAATTGGGTGGCAAACCCGAACTCCGCATGGGTGTGAAAAAAGCAGGCCCGGTAATTACCGATCAAGGTAATATGGTAATTGATGTCAAATTTGATGACATTGCCAACCCCGGAGAAATGGAAAAAAGCTTGAATAACATTCCCGGTGTGTTAGAAAATGGTTTGTTTGTAGACTGTACAGATTTGGTTTTAGTCGGCGAAATCAAAGACGGAAAACCCGTAGTACGGGAGATTTCTAAATAGTCAAGACTGGCCCGATGGTGGTCAAAAACTATTTGTGGAACAGGCATCTTGCCTGTTCAATAGAATGCTGTAATATGGGAGTTACCACCCGCAAAAATACCAAAAACAAGGCTTCTTACCCTATAGCAACCGCCAAGACTATTAAGAAGTTCTTAATCAGTGAAACCCTTGCACTTGTTACATCTTCCTTCTTCCTGACATCCGTTACATCCGTTACATCCGTTACATCCGTTACATAATCCGTTGCCGAACTTCCTTCTTCCTGACATCCGTTACATCCGTTACATAATCCGTTGCCGAACTTCCTTCTGCTATAGCTTTGATTTTGATTATGATGATGCAATATCGCAGATTCGGTCGCACAGAATTATCCATGCCCGTCTTTTCCTGCGGTGGCATGAGATATCAGTACAAATGGCAAGACGTGCCAGCCAATGAAATTCCCCCAGACAATCAACAAAATCTAGAAGCGACGATTCGCTACTCGGTTGAATGCGGCATAAATCACATAGAAACCGCTCGCGGTTACGGCACTTCTGAGATGCAACTGGGGTCGATTTTTCCCAATTTTCCCCGCGAAAAGTTGATAGTGCAAACGAAAGTTAATCCCAAACCGAACTCCCAAGAGTTTCGCGAAGAATTTGATAAATCCTTAGCTTATTTGCAACTGGAATACGTCGATTTACTGTCGCTACACGGCATTAATACGTTGGAATTGCTAGAGGAGTCTATGCGTCCGGGCGGCTGCATGGATGTGGCGAAAAAGTTGCAAGCCGAAGGCAAAGTTCGGTTTATTGGTTTTTCAACCCACGGTCCGACGGATGTGATCGTCAAAACAATTGAAACTAATCAATTTGATTATCTTAACTTGCACTGGTACTACATCAATCAAATTAATTGGCCGGCTATTGAAGCTGCTAAACGTCACGATATGGGCGTTTTTATTATCAGTCCTTCCGACAAAGGCGGTCAACTTTACAGCCCGCCGCAAAAATTGGTAGACTTGTGCTATCCGCTGAGTCCGATGGTGTTTAATGATTTGTTTTGTTTGTCGCATCCGCAAGTACACACTTTAAGTTTAGGCGCAGCCAAACCTGAAGATTTTAACGAGCATCTGAAAGCTGTAGAATTGTTAGATAGAGCTGATGAAATTTTGCCACCGATATTAGCCAGGTTGGAAGATGCAGCAATTAATAAATTAGGAGAAGATTGGTTTAAAACTTGGCACGTCGGTTTACCAACTATAGAAAATACTCCCGGAGGTATTAATATTTATGTGATTCTGTGGCTGTGGAATTTGGCGCAGGCTTACGATACGATCGACTATTGCAAGATGCGCTACAACCTCTTAGGTAATGCGGGCCACTGGTTCCCCGGCCAAAAAGCCGATCGCCTCGATGAATTAGACTTGCGCCGCCCTCTCGCCCACAGTCCCCACGCTGCTAAAATTCCCGGTATTCTTCAAGCAGCCGATCGGCTTTTTGGAGGCCAAGCCATCCAGCGCTTGTCCCAAGAATAATCAAAAAACAACCCGGTTTCGAGACAGAAACCGGGTTGGGGAACCGGAGCACGTGAGTTAGTTACGCGCACACAATTAGCCTATACTTGAGAAACTCTCACAACCATCGCCCATCCGTCTCATCCATTCGGGCGATCGAACTTTTTTTCTAAACTCGCTCCCATTTTGCTTTAATCTGAGATAAAACAGTTAATAATTCACTTAGGTATTTTTTATGACTCTCAAACGCCGAGATTTCTTGTATTTGGTGACTGCCACCGTCGGAGCTATTACCGCAGGTGCTTGCCAAGCGTCAGGAAATAATGTATCGCAAGCAAGTCCAGTTGCAGAAAGTCCAAAAATAGCCCAAACTCCGGGGTCTTTTACACTGCCACCTCTGCCTTACGAATACAATGCTTTAGAACCGCACATCGATGCGCGGACAATGCAATTTCACCACGACAAACACCACGCCGCTTACGTTAAAAACCTCAACGATGCTGTCAGCAAATACCCGCAACTCAAAAATATCACTGCGGAAAATATGCTGCGAGATTTGAGCAAAGTGCCGGAAGATATTCGCACAACCGTGCGCAACAATGGCGGCGGACACCTAAATCACAGTATGTTTTGGGCAATCATGACTCCCAACGGCGGCGGCGAACCCACAGGGGCAATTGCAACAGCAATCCAGCAAACGTTCGGCAGTGTTGACGATTTTAAAGCAAAATTTAACGATGCCGGCACTAAGCGTTTTGGCAGCGGTTGGGTTTGGCTAGTCCGCAATAAAGCAGGCAAACTTGAGATTACAACTACTGCCAATCAAGACACTCCTTTGATAGATGGCAACTATCCAATTATGGGTAACGATGTTTGGGAACACGCTTATTATCTCAAATATCAAAACCTGCGCGCCGACTACTTAAAAGCTTGGTGGAATGTTGTTAATTGGGCGGAAATTAACAAGCGCTACGAACAGGCGATCGGTTAGTTTAACCAGATTTGTAGTGGCGCTGTCTTCGCTTCAGCGCAACTACAAACATTGTTTTATGTAGATTGAAAATATTAGGATAATCGGCGAATAGAATTCGCGACTATACAAACAAAGTCCGCGCAACGCGAGACTCAGAGAAGAGAGAAATTATTTAACCTGGTTTCGTATTATAAACCATTGAAAAACGGCTATAGCTAGCGCACGGGACGCTCGAACTGCTGTACAACTTTCCGCAAGTAAACGCAGTGCCGCGCCCCCTGACTCGTCGGCGTTGTGAATGCTTCGACTGACTCAACTTTACCGCCCAAATGCTCGATCGCCCTTTGCAACTCCGTTTCTTCCTCCACCGTCCAATTTCCACGGTAAAGTACAGCCAAACCGCCATTTTTCAGCAGAGGCAGCGCGCATTTAGCGCATAGAGGAGCGGCTCCCACTGCTCGGAGAAGTGCTAGATCGTAAGCTTGTTTGTGCTGTGGCCCTCTGGCAATTTCATCGGCTCTGCCCAACAAAGTTGCAGCATTTTCTATCCCTAAAGACGGCACAACTGTTTCCAAAAAAGTAATTTTTTTGCGCGTAGAATCGAGCAACGTAACTGATAAATGCGGCAGGGCGATCGCGATCGGCAACCCCGGAAAACCCCCTCCAGTCCCAATGTCGATCGCTTTGTGTACCGGCTCGGCGGACAATTCGGGATTTTCCGCCGAATTGTGATTAGCTGGCAGCAGTCTCGCAATTCCCCGCAGAGAATCCCACAAATGTTTTTCCCAAAACTCCATCGGCTCAGTAATTCGAGTTAAATTCAAGGAGCGATTTCCCTCGACAATTAACTCATAAAGCCGCTGAAATTGTTGTTGCTGCGACTCATCCGGCTGCCAATTCAGCGTTTTTTGCCACAACTCGTTCATCTCCGGTAGCACAGGCATTGTAATCTGATTCATCTTGTATTGCCACTCTTTCCTAAACTATGCAAATTATCTTCGCCCAAAAATGCTTCACAATGCGATAGACCCGCCCGCACTAACTAATGACTAATGACTAATGACTAATGACTAACAAAACTCGTTTCCTTAGCTTCTAGCTTAGCCCGATCGACCTCCTGCAAATCCCCGTGGTCTAAAGTCCAAAATCGGTCAGCAACGCTCAGCAAATCGCTAGCATCGTGAGTAACAATCAACAAAGTCCAGTGACTTTTCAACTTGCTCAACAAGCTTACCAACTGCCGCCGCATCGACCAATCCAAACCCGCCGTCGGTTCGTCCAATAGTAGCAAATGCGGCTGCCGAATTAACTGCACTGCCAGGGCTACCCTCCGCTGTTGCCCGCCGCTCAAAGCGTGGGGGGAAGCGCGCAGCGGCAAATGTCCGAGCCCCACTTCTGCCATTGCTGAGTTAATTTGTTCTTGTCCCAATTCAGGATGCCCCAACCGCAATTCTTCTAAAATTGTGCCGCCGCAAAAATGCCTTTCTGGAAACTGGAACACTAACCCTCCTAACTGTTGCAAGTGTTCCGGTGTTAATTCTTGTTCCCGCCAACGGATGTCGCCGCTAGTTTTTTCTGCTAAACCTGCTAATATTTCTAATAGCGTACTTTTGCCAGAACCGCTGCGACCGACAATCAGCCCCATTTGCTGCGAGGGAAGTTCTAAGTTAATATTTTTCAGAATAGCATTCGGACAGGCTGTAGGATGATATACTAAGTTTTTTAGATAAAGCATTAACGCAATTGGTAATTGGGGAGAAGGAAGTTCGCTAACTAACAGTGTACGGGATTTAACGGGTTTAACGGATTTGTGCTATTAATAGTTAAGGCTGTTTCTGGTTGTTGCCGAGCGCACACAATTATTTTACAGAAATCTTAACAAAAATTTTCCTTTTTTTCAGGATTGGCGTTTGATTTCTCAGTTTTTTCATGGTATATTTTAATAATGGAAATCAGTCCGTTTATCTATTAAAATTCACACTTCCATTATTAAAATATACCGCAACAGCTAGAAAAAATCAAGCAAATTTCACTCTTTTTTTGGTCGCGACCCGAGAGTCTGAAAATTTAACTCTCTTGTTTGTAGTTTACAGTATATTCCATTGAGAGAATTGACGATGACGAAAACCCCTTTAGCATCGCTGGGCAAGCAAATGTTAAGTTCTAAACAGACAGTGCGGGCGATCGCCAGTGCAGCAGCGATCGCCCTCAGCATCTGCATTAACTCGGCAGTAGCGGGCGATCCCTTTCGCAACAGCAACCCGCAGGCGATCGGGACCAACACCGAAACCGCTTTCAAAACAATGTTTCAGCAAGGAAACTACAAACAAGCAAAAACTCAAATTCAACAAGCACTATCAGCCGAACCAAACGAGCCGCTAGCCTATGCAATGGCAGCCTCCCTCTCATACATCGAGCAGGACTTAAACTCGATGAATTCCTACGCACAAAAAACCCGCGAAGTCGGGGAAAAATTGACTAAAACTAATCCATTGCGCGGCAACATCTACACAGCAGCAGGTCACTTTCTAGAAGGGTCGCACATTATAGCCAAAGAAGGAACAGCCAAAGGCGCGCCCCAAGCTTTGAGTAAATTGCGAGTAGTATTTCAATACCTAGAGGCCGCCGATAAAATAGCGCCCAACGACCCCGAACTTAACCTGATCAAAGGCTACATGGACTTAATTCTAGCCACAAACCTGCCCTTTTCCAACCCCAACGAAGCCATTCAAAGACTGGAACAAAAAGCCTCTCCCCGTTACTTAGCTTATCGCGGCATGGCAGTAGGCTATCGAGACTTGAAAAAGTACGATCGCGCTTTAGAATTTGCGAACAAATCGCTAGCAGAAACGCCAAATAATCCCGAAGTTCTCTATCTAAAAGCACAAATTTTGTTTTCCCAATCCCAGGGGAAAGACGGCAACAAAACCTTACTGGAGGAAGCCCGAAAAAACTTCGACGCAGCCTTAGCAAAACCCGACCAACTGCCGCGCAGTTTAGTAGCCGAAATCTTCTTTCAGCAGTGCAGAACCCGTAACCGTCTCGACAGCCAATCTCGCGCCTGCGACCCGATGCGCGATAAAATTAGAGATGCAGATGGAGTCTGGGGGCCGACAGCCTTACCACCATTATAAAAACACCAAAAAACTATGCAAGTAGAGTTTCGCGAGTTTAACCCCTTTGACCTCTGGATTTGGCTGAAGTTCAGCAACGTGCCTTCAAACGGTGAAAAACAGTATGTTGAAGAAGTGTTTGACTCTTGGTTTTTCTTGGGAAAACTCGGAGGATTTAATGCGGAAAATTTGCAAGTTCAAGATGAAGGCTTAGATATCAGTCAGATGAATTACGATGTTAATCTAGCCGACCAAAGCATGATGGCTTTGATGCACAATATGGGAGAAATGGAGTATCAAGGTTCTTGGGCTCGCTGCTGGTTTGATTTGGGCACTAGCGATGCGATCGGCCTCGATGTTTTGATTAATGTTTTCCAGCAACTCAGCAAAGAATTCGTAACGATTGAAAAACTCATTATTGGTGGGGAAAATACAAACTGGCCCGTTGACAACACTCGCCGTCGAGAGGCTTTTGCTGCTGATAATTAGTGATTAGTCATTAGTCATTAGCGGTGGATTCTACTCGTTACTAGGCTCTGCCTGGTAACGCATATCCGGAGGCTCTGCCTCCTATTTTGCTGCTCCCAAAGCGAGGCAGAGCCTCTGGACATTGATTCCTAGGCAGAGCCTAGGAACCAGTTAATGATTAATGACTAATGACTGATGACTAATTATGCAAGGTAAAGTTCGCGTAATTGTTTTAGGATTAATTCGATCGGGCGATCGCATTTTCGTGTCAGAATGCGAAGATCCGGTCAAACAAGACACATTTTACCGAGCTCTGGGCGGTGGCATAGAATTCGGAGAACACAGCATCGACGCTTTGCAAAGAGAGTTTCAAGAAGAAATTCAAGCCGAGTTGACAAACATCAAATATTTGGCTTGTTTGGAAAATTTTTTTATTTTTAATGACCAAGCCGGACATGAATTAATACAACTATACCAGTGCGATTTTGTCGATTCCAAATTTTATCAATTGGAGAGTCTGGATTTTGCAGACGGAGATGGGGAACATACTGCATTTTGGATGCCGATCGAGCGCTTTCGCTCAGGCGAATTGCGCCTAGTTCCAGACAAATTTATCGACTACTGCGAAGGCTAATAACTCAACCAGTAACAAAAAACAAATACCTGATATGGAGGAATTAAACCTAAAATATTTGCCGTCGGGGCCGGTTTTACCTGAAATATTGGCGATAACTAACAGGATGAATAAACCCGCCCCTTCCTTCCGCCCCCCGCATTACCCGGAGCTACCTTACACTAGGCAGAGTCCGCAACAGCTCATAGAGCAAAGAGTTGATAAAACCGAGGGCGATCGCCCCCAGCAAAGCACTCCAAATTCCCCAGCGCAACCGAAATCCATCCACTAGCCAAGCCGCCAATCCAAAGATAATCGCGTTGATAACAATTATCCACAAACCAAAAGTTACCAACACCAATGGAAAACCCAAAACCACAAAAAGCGGCCGCACCAAAGCATTCAGCAATCCAAAAACGGCAGCCGAAACCATCGCTTTTCCAAAAGTGTCAATGTCCACCCCGATGGGCAACTTGGAAATAATAAAAAAGCTCACCGAAGTTACCAGCCAAGCAATTGCCAGCGAAACGATATCCATGTGTTCATCTCCTTAAAAAAGCTAAACATTAAATCGGAACAACAGCACATCCCCCTCTTGTACAATATACTCTTTTCCTTCACTGCGAACTAAGCCTTTTTCCTTAGCCGCATTCATAGCGCCCGTAGCAACCAAATCTTCATATGCTACAGTTTCGGCCCGGATGAAACCCCGTTCAAAGTCCGAGTGAATCACCCCCGCAGCTTGCGGTGCTAGCATTCCCGCGATAATCGTCCAAGCGCGAGTTTCTTTCGGCCCGCTAGTAAAATAAGTCCGCAAACCCAATAATTCGTAAGTAGCTCGAATCAAAGATTTCAAGCCACCTTCTTTTACTCCCAGAGATTCTAGGAAATCCGTTCGTTCTTCCTCGGATAACTCCACCAATTCTGACTCAACTTGCGCCGAAACTATGACAACCTTAGCATTTTCTTTAGTTGCTACTTCCCGCACTTGTTCGACATAGCTATTTCCTGTTGCTAAATCGTCATCAGATACGTTAGCAGCATAGATAATTGGTTTGTTGGTCAGTAATTCCAAACCTTTAACTAATTCAGCTTCTTCATCTGTGAAACTGTACTGCCGCGCCGGTTTCCCCGCATTCAAAACAGCGACCAATTTTTCGAGTACATCCACTTCGGCCTGAGCTTCCTTATTGTTGCGGGCCAGCTTGCGAGTGCGATCGAGCCTGCGTTCAATTTGAGCTAAATCTGCTAAAATTAATTCGAGATTGATAATGTCAATATCTCGCTGGGGATCGACAGAACCCGCAACGTGAATGATATCATCATTGTCAAAACAGCGGACAACGTGGACGATCGCATCTACAGCTCGAATGTGAGACAAAAACTGATTTCCCAGTCCTTCCCCCTGACTCGCCCCCTTCACCAAACCCGCAATATCCACAAACTCCATCCGCGTCGGCACAGTTTGCGCGGAATTGGAAATATTGCTCAGCACCTTCAACCGTTCGTCTGGCACTGCCACGATACCCGTATTTGGCTCGATCGTACAGAAAGGAAAATTAGCAGCAGTCGCCTTGGCATTAGCAACCAAAGCATTAAACAAGGTAGATTTGCCAACATTAGGCAATCCGACAATTCCGGCGGTGAGCATAGGTATTTAGAAACATATCACTGTATCAAAATATCATAAGAAATAGCAATATATCTGACTTGTCCCTTCTAACTTCTACAGCTAAGCTTGAATAAATATCTAACTTGAGGTAGATAGGTAAATGATCAACAAGTTGTTAAGCAAAGTAACGATCGCTGCGGGGATCTCGCTGCCCCTGTTAGCGCTGACAGCAGCTAGCGTTTTCGCTGAGATGGTCAAAGTTTCGGTGATTAACAACAGCGGCAAGACGATGACAGCCGTTTATATTTCTGCTCCCGATAAGGATACTTGGGGAGAAAACGAGCTAGACGGCTCGATTGCCGATCGGGAAAAGGCAGATTTTGAGTGGAATCAAGCTGACTACGGCGGCTCGGATGCGGGCTGTGTTTTTGATGTCAGGGCCGAATACTCTGACGGCAAATCCACTGATTTGGAGGCTGTTGACCTTTGTAAAGAGACTGCGCTCAACTTCAATTAATTGATAATTTAGGCAAAAACCGAGTTTTTTCAAGTCTGATATTCAACAAAAAGATTGGCGACTTTGGAGAAACCCGGTTTTTGCGATCGACCTCACAAACAATCTTAAATTTCGCGATCGACTAAAAGATAATTTAAATAGGTTCAGGGATTGTCTGAGGAATTGGCCCCGGCACTGTCTGAGGAATTGGAGAGGGTACAGTTTCCGGCACCGGTTCAGGAATTGGCTGAGGAATTGGCGCAGGTACCGGCTCTGGTACTGGCCCGGGAATCGGTTCGGGAACGGGGCCCGGCACTGGTGGCGATGCGGGTATAGTCGGCAGCCCCGGTTCGGTGCTGGGAATCTGCGGGCCTGGAAATGGATCTGGAGTGGGATAAATCATGTTAGTGTTTTGCTCGCTAATAGAGGTGTTTCAAAAACATTTGCTCGCAACTACTCGCTATATTTTATAACAAAGATAACTGAGTTGTGGTAGTGTTGTATCTGAAAATTATAAACTAAAGATTGCGGCGGAGACATCTATCTAAATAACTATAATTAATTGTTACTTCCAGAGAAAGTTATTCCTTTGGTATTAAACTAAGTATGTGGTTACAAATAAACATTAGATGGCGAGGGCGCGTGAGTACAGAAATAAACTGCGTGAAAGTAAAGACATTGGCTCACCCCCCCCTACAACAAAATATTATGGTTTTTTGATACCGCTCTACTTAGATATCAAATACAGCAATCAGGATTAAGCGTGTCACCAGCAAACTCTCAACAACAAACGCCTCTATTAAATGCCTTGCGCGATCGCACAAATCAGTCGCACGCCCCATTTTATGCCCCCGGACACAAAGGCGGACAAGGAATCTCTCAACCCCTAATTGACTTATTGGGTGCGGCAGTATTTAGATCGGATTTGCCCGAATTGCCGGAGTTAGACAATCTCTTTAACCCTGAAGGTGCAATTGCTGAAGCTCAAGACTTAGCCGCCGCAGCATTTGGAGCAAAATCAACTCGGTTTTTGGCTAACGGTTCGACTTGCGGAATTATCGCTGCCATCTTAGCGACTTGCGGCCCAGGAGATAAAATTATCCTACCTCGAAATATCCACTCCTCGGCAATTTCTGGTTTAATTTTATCCGGTGCAATTCCAATTTTTGTCAATCCCGAGTACAACCCGGATTGGGATATTGCCAACAGCATCACCCCAGAAGCCACAGCGGCAGCATTAGAACAACATCCCGACGCCAAAGCAGTAATGATAGTTTACCCAACCTATCACGGCGTCTGCGGTGATTTGCGGGCGATCGCCCCAATTACCCATCAATACAACATACCGTTATTAGTAGACGAAGCCCACGGCGCGCACTTTAACTTTCATCCAAACTTGCCAGAACCAGCACTATCAGCCGGTGCCGATTTAACAGTACAATCCATCCACAAAACCCTCGGTGCAATGACACAAGCATCGATGCTTCACGTCAAGGGCGATCGCATAGATATCCAAAAATTAAATAAAGCATTGCAGTTAGTACAATCTACCAGTCCGAGTTACTTATTATTAGCATCCCTAGACGCAGCCCGCCAACAAATCGTACTCCACGGCGAACAGTTAATGGGGCAAACTTTACAGCTAGCAGAAAAAGCGCGATCGCGCATCAGTCAAATTCCCGGCTTATCAGTTTTAGAACCGTTAAATACACCCGGTTTTGCAGCATTAGACCGAACCAGGCTAACAGTAAAAGTATCCGATTTAGGAATCACAGGATTTGCCGCCGATGAAATTCTGCACTCTCAACTCGCCGTTACCGCAGAACTTCCCATGCCCCGACATTTAACATTTATTATCAGCCTGGGAAATACAGAATTAGATATTGACAATTTAGTTAAAGCTTGTACTCTTTTAGAAGGAAGAAGGAAGAAGGAAGAAGGAAGTTCGGCAACGGATTCTGTAACGGATGTAACGGATGTCAGGAAGAAGGAAGAAGGAAGAAAGAAGAAGTCCGAGAGAAGAAGGAAGATGTCCGATGGAAGATTTGCCCACTCTCCCACTCTCCCCCTCTCCCCCTCTCCCCCTCTCGTCTCCCCCCGCGAGGCATTCTTTTTCCCGGCGGAAACAGTTCCCGCAGACAAAGCAGTCGATCGACTCAGCGCCGAACTCATCTGTCCCTATCCCCCAGGAATACCAGTCCTGATGCCCGGTGAAATTATTACCCCAGCAGCCGTTGACTACCTGCAACAAATCCTGGCAGCCGGCGGAAAAATTACAGGTTGCAGCGATCCCGGACTCCAAACTCTCAAGGTTGTGCGACAGTAAATATTAAGGCTTGGGGGAAATTGGGAGAATTTCTACTTCTTCCGCGAGTTCCAACTTCGGTCTTGCTTCAATCAAAAATCAAAAATCAAAAATAGAACTATGCTTTGGCCCTACGTCACTCCAGGCATTCCCGATGACTTATTTGAACGTTTACCGGGAATTCCCATGAGTAAGCGAGAAGTCCGACTGCTGTTAATCTCCCACCTGCGGCTGAAAGCAGATTCAGTCGTGTGGGACATCGGTGCAGGTACTGGTACGATCGCCGTAGAAACAGGTTTGCTGTGTCCCAAAGGTCGGATTATTGCCGTCGAAAGGGACGAAGAAGTAGCAAGCTTGATTCGCAGAAATTGCGATCGATTCGAGCTCAACAACGTAGAAGTCATAGAAGGCAGTGCCCCGGAATGCCTGGAAAAACTGCCTCAACCCCCCCACCGAGTCTGCATCGAAGGAGGTCGCCCCATTAAAGCCATTCTCCAAGAAGTCTGGCGGTACTTGCAACCCCACGGTAGAGTTGTCGCCACAGCCTCGAATTTAGAGAATCTTTACGCCCTTTCCGAAGGGTTCGCCGAGTTGCAAGTCCGCAACATCGAAGTAGTCCAGTCCGCCGTCAACCGCTTGGAGACTCGCGGCCTGAGTCAAACCTTTGCCGCCGTCAATCCCATATTTATTCTCAGCGGCGAAAAGCTGGATTAGAAGTTAGTTGACAGTTGACAGTTAACTTTAACCTGGTTCCTCGGCAGAGCCTGGGAATACATACCCAATGCCCCATGCCCTATGCCCTATGCCCATTCCTAAATGTAATTCTTAATCTTTTTTAAGTTCACTTAACCTTCATACTTAAGAATAGGGGCCACCATAGCTGGATTGACCGCCTGACTTGAGATATTGGATAACGGATGGGGGATAAGGGTTATTTGTGCAAGGGATCAACTCGTGCTCTAGAAAAATCCAAAATCTAAAATCCAAAATCCAAAATCCAAAATCCAAAATCGAATGACCCGCCGCCGTCTGCAAGAGAAATTCATTTATGCCTTGGTCTCGTATCCTCAGTGGAATAGTTGCGATCGCCCTTGCTTTGGGAATGATTATTATGGGGGGATGGTACTTCACCCTCGGCTTTGGAGTCATCGTCTACCTAGGTCAATTGGAATATTTTCAATTAGCCAGGGCTAAAGGCATTGCACCCGCTGCCAAAACTACCTTAGCCGTCAGTCAAGGGCTATTAATTACTGCCGCCCTAGCACCGGAACTCGTAGATGCCATGTTCCCCTTAGCGGGAACCTTAATTTGTTTCTACCTGTTATTCCAACCTAAATTATCGACGATCGCCGATATTGCCGCTTCAGTTTTAGGATTGTTCTACGGCGGTTATTTGCCCAGCTATTGGGTACGGCTGCGAGTCGGCCTCGACCCAGCCAATCTTGCTACAACCCAACTTTCGCAAGCAGTAGCAAGCAATTTGCCCGTTAACATTTACCCGCCGCCGTCTTGGACAAGTTCCAGCAGCATATCTTTAGGATTGACTTCGCTGCTGCTGGCTTTCTTCTGCATCTGGGCCGCTGACATTGGGGCTTATTTTGTCGGCAAATTCTTCGGTCGCACTAGCCTGTCCCACATCAGCCCCAAAAAAACCGTTGAAGGTGCCGTATTTGGAGTTTGCGGCAGCATCGCCGTGGCAGCGGCTGGGTCTTGGTATTTGCACTGGCCGGGGTGGCCGTATACTGGGGCTGCTTTTGGTCTGTTGATTGGCGTTGCTAGCTTGTTGGGAGATTTAACTGAGTCGATGATGAAGCGAGACGCCGGCGTTAAGGATTCGGGACAGTTGATCCCCGGTCACGGCGGCATTCTCGATCGCACCGACAGTTATGTTTTTACCGCGCCCTTAGTCTACTATTTTGTCACTTTACTGTTGCCCGCGATCGACTCTTACTTGATCGCCCGCTAATTGGGAATTGCGAATTGGGAATTGCGAATTGGGAAGGGGGAATTTGGCATTGGGAATTGGGAATTGGGTATGTATTCCCAAGCTATGCGTGGAAGGTTAAAGTCAACAGTCAACAGTCAACAGTCAACAGTCAACAGTTAACTAACTAAGGCAAAACTCTAATTCCTCCCCGACAAACAATCTCCCCCGGACTCAAAATCAACTCTTCAATCTCAACTTCCGGTCCAAAATCAATTTTAAAACCATTGAAATCACTGCTCTTTAATTCTCCATCCATTTCGATTTCTGGTGATTCAAACATCAATTCGCGACCGCTGGCCATCCGCAAACCCGTCCGCAATACCAAAGGAATTTGCCTACCGCCAGCGCGCAAAATTGTCGCCGAAAGCGTTAACAAACCAGCCTCAATAGCAATCTGCGAATTTTGCAACTTCAGCGACTGTTCCCTATCTGTCAGCGGCAGCATTGGCAGCAAAAATTCGCTCAAAGCATCAGCAAGCAAAGGCGCTTTCAGCGACGCATTCAAATCCGCTTGACTGAGCCTCAAAACGCCTGTCACGGGAACGGATTCCAGGAGGCGCAGGGGTTGGCCTTTGAGAGCTTGACCGAGGTTGATGCGAATGCCGCAGCCCTCTATCGCAACCTCTGTTAGGTGTAGTCCTTTATACACAGCACCGCTCGCGGCAGCCGTGACTTTGGGGATCGCACCGCTGAAGATTTGTCGATCGCTTCCCTCAATTTTCACTTTCAACTCGTCCACCTGCTGAACTTGCGATCGCAGCCACAACTGCACCGCCGGAGACAGCACCGCGCTCGCGATCCGGCTGCCTTGACTCGGCGAATGTCTCCCCGGCTCCTCGCCGAGATTAACAGTCCCACCAGAGCCAGCAGCCCCATCTCTATTGTCAAATTGATGAGAGTTTCGATCGACAGTCATAAATAATTTCAGAATATAAACCTTAATATTCAAGCACATAAATTTAACTAGAACTTGCGCGTCCGGCCTCAAAAACCCCTTTGATTCACAGATATATCGCCGTAAACCTCCTATTTTTATAAGAAACCGGGTTGACGAGCGCAACTCCTATTAACTCCAAAACCAAGCATAAATCTCGCCTCAGCAACACCAGAAGCAGAAAAATTCTCACCCTTTCCCCCCTTGGAATCTTTCCTTAGTTCGCGAGTTGTGCGATCCCCAGGAAAAATTTGCGATCGAGCGTATAAATTTAACCAGCAGTACGGGATTTATGGTAGTGTTGGTTTAGGGTCTGGTCAGACCCACACCTCTAAAACCAGTCGCAAACCAACGGTGCAAGCCTGTTCCTGCGGCGAGTCTTTTCCTCGTAGTTTTTACACAACATTCAGGGTCATGCCATCAGGACAATTCTTACAGGGCGTAACGCCCCCTAAGGATTGGTCGAGGATTATAATTTATTCCCAAGCAGGAATTGAGCATTGCCAGCATCGGTTAATCAATTAACCTTGTCGTGTTTCCTTCCCCACCGCTCGCTCGTTGGGGGTTTCCACACTCCCGTCATGTCAGATGAAAGGCTGCAAAAAATCCTCGCCCAGTGGGGCATTGCCTCTCGCCGTCTTGCAGAACAGATGATTGTAGCTGGACGAGTCCGAGTTAATGGCAATATTGTTCGCTTAGGAGAAAAAGCAGATCCCGATCGGGATCTGATCGAAGTCGATGGAGTCCCGGTAAAACCAACGGATCGACCGTCACAGGTTTATCTGTTGCTCAATAAACCGGCAGGCGTCGTTTCTACTTGCAGCGACCCCAGAGCCCGATCGAAAGTTCTCGACTTGCTGCCGCCCCAACTGCGCTCGGGTCAAGGCATCCACCCCGTAGGACGCTTAGATGCAGATTCCACCGGTGCCCTCTTGCTCACCAATGATGGTAAGCTGACATTTTGTTTGACCCATCCGCGTCACTCGATCGCCAAAACTTATCAGGTTTGGGTGCTCGGCGATCCCCCGGAACCCATACTGGAAGCGTGGCGTCACGGCATTATCTTGTCAGGCAGAAAGACTTTGCCCGCGAAAGTGAGAGTTCTCGATCGCGCGCGAGACAAAACTCTGTTAGAAGTCATTCTATCAGAAGGCAGGAACCGACAGATTCGGCGAACAGCCGAGCAGTTGGGATATCCCGTGGTGGGGCTGCACCGCACAGCGATCGGCCCGATTCAATTGCAGCGGCCCGAATTGCCAATATTGCCACCGGGCTGCTACCGACCCCTAGAAGATTCGGAAATTATTTATTTATGGAATCTAGTCAACCTAACATCAATAAGCGTGCCAGTAAAATCCCAGGAGCACAGCATATGACAAAGAATTTATTGTTTTTATTCTTCAAAACAACTAAGAAGAAACTGCACTCCCAAGAGCCAGAACCAGCTCAGAAGAAGTTAGCGGAAATAGGGGCTCAACTCCGCCAGTACCGCGAACAGCAGTCGATTTGTTTGGACAAAGTAGCTGTGGTAACAATGATTCGGCGGAATCTGCTGCAAGCGATCGAAGACGGTCAACTCGACCAACTTCCCGAACCCGTCTACACTCAGGGTTTGATCAAGCGCTACGCTGAAGCAATGGGTTTGGACGGAACTCAGTTTGCCGACTTTTTCCCGATCGAACCGCCAGCCCGATCGAGAACCAAGCTCTCCTGGCAAGATGGGCCTCAGTTGCGCCCGATGCACCTCTACCTCTTTTACACATTTCTAATTATCTGTTCGGTCAATGTCTTATCTCAGTTGATGGGCGGTTCTGTGACCGCTAAAAACGGTGCGGGAGCCAAAGAACTAGCGCTTGGCCAGCAAGAACAAGCACGTTTAGCTGCTGAGGGATCGAGCGCCTCACAAAATCAGAAACCGGATAGTTACGCCGCTGTGGAAGCAGCAAGAACAGGTAAAAATTTAGATAAATCTGGCAATAAACCAGTGATGGTTAGCGTCACTTTTAAAGCCGAATCGTGGATGCAGGTTGAAGTCGATGGCAAAACAGAGTTTGAGGGAATTTTGCCTTCAGGAACTGTACGCACCTGGCAGGCTCAAAAGCAATTGGTAGTTGTAGCTGGTAACGCCGGCGGGGTAATGGTTGCCGTCAATAACGGACAAGCCGAACAACTCGGAGTTCCTGGAGTCGTCAAAGAAGTAGTTTTTAAAGCAGACGACCTCAAGCCTGCAACACTGCCAAAAAATGAAGGGTAAGTGTTAATGGGTAATCGGGAATAGGTAATGGCTGGCAGTCCACGGCTTTTAATTAGAATGTCCGTCTTTATTCACTCATTACCAATTACCAATTACCCATTAACAATTACAGATTAGATCGATTTCGGTTGCATCGGAATAGTCAAATCCAGTCAACAGTCAACAATCACGGATGAATGGTGCAAACGGAATCGATCTAATTCATCTGCGTTAATCTGTGTTTATCTGCCCTCATCTGCGGTTAAAAAAAGTTAATTTCTCGGGCCGCAGATGACAATCGATTGACGCAGATTCACGCAGAGAGCGAGAATAGAGATAGGAATAATTCTGATGCTAACAGATTTGATATTACCTATTAACAATTACCAACTACCCATTCCAGACGATCAATTTTTATTTGGAGCGCGACCGGAGATGTAAGTCATGGTTTTGAGCCGATCGCCCACTTCCCCATTCAAAGCTTCGGGTCGATACCGCCAGCCCCAATTTCCCTCTGCTTTCCCCGGAAAATTCATCCGCGCGTCCGTAGCCAAACCCAACAAATCTTGATACGGTACTATTGCCATATTAGCAACAGACATCCAACCCATGCGGATTAAAGACCAGTGGATTCCTTGGGGATCGATGCAGCCAAAATAACGATAAACCTCATCTCTTTCGTAGTGTTGCAGTTGATTGAACCATCCCACAGTCGTGTCGTTGTCGTGAGTGCCGGTGTAAACTACGCAGTTGCGATCGTAATTGAAAGGCCAAAAAGGATCGTCCGGTCCAGCGCCGAAAGCAAACTGCAAAATCTTCATTCCTGGAAACTCGTATCGATCGCGCAAAGCTTCTACTTCTGGAGTAATTACCCCTAAATCCTCAGCGATAATCGGCAAGTTGCCAAACTTCTCGTTAATTACATCCAACAAAGCTGTTCCCGGCGCTTTAATCCACTCTCCGTACATCGCAGTTTCTTGCCCGCGTTTCACCGCCCAGTAAGCCTCAAATCCTCGAAAGTGGTCGATCCGAGTCACGTCTACATAAGCGAAAATTGCTTCAAAACGCTGCACCCACCACTCGAAATTATTTGCTTGCAACTTCTCCCAATTGTATACGGGGTTGCCCCACAATTGACCGGTATTGCTGAAGTAATCAGGGGGAACTCCTGCCATTAAAGCTGCTTCTCCGGTGGCTTCATCCAAGCAGAATATTTCTGAATGAGACCACACATCCGCGCTGTCGTGAGCTACATAAATCGGAATGTCTCCAATAATTTTAATATCCCGCAGGTTGGCATAGCGTTTCAACTCGGTCCACTGGCGAAAAAACTCAAACTGGACGTATTTGTAGTAATAAATCTCAGCACTTAGCTGCTGGCGCCACTTCTCTAGCGACTCGGGTTCTCGACGGGCAATTTCTGGTTCCCAATTGTTCCAGCTAACACCGCCAAAGTTGTCTTTTAGTGCCATAAATAAGGCGTAATCTTCCAGCCAACTCTCTTTGCTTTGGCAAAAAGCTGAGAATTCTTTTTGCTGGATCGGCGATGCTTTGGCTTGGAAGTTTTCGCAAGCTTTTTTTAGCAAAGGCACTTTCAGGGCGATCGCCCGCTCGAAGTCTACATAATCGAGCGGAAATTCTGGTAAATTAGCGAAGTCTTCATCGGCGAGCAATTGGTCGTCCCGCAGCAGTTCTGGGTTGATCAGCAGCGGATTTCCCGCCATTGCTGAATAGCACGAATAAGGAGAATTGCCGTATCCTGTCGGCCCCAGCGGCAATACCTGCCAGTATTGCTGGTCGCTCTCTACTAAAAAGTCAATAAAGCGATATGCTTCTATTCCCATGTCCCCAATGCCAAATCGACTGGGAAAGGATGTGGGGTGGAGTAGAATGCCGCTCGATCGGGGAAAAAGCATAATCTATCTAAAGATATAGGAATTAAACATTGACAATTTGACCGATCTTCCCTACAAGTTAAACTTCGCAGTTTTTAGGGCGATTGTCAGGGCAAATACTTTTGTGATTGTCTCATATTTTCTGCGGGAACGTGCTTGCCAAATATTTGTTTTGGGTTCTACTCACAAGTGTAGAGGAAAGCCCAAAACATCAAAATCCGGAGTTACGCGATCGCCTCGCGAATAAACCGGGTTCTTGTACCGGGTATCGCCTGCTGCAAAGACGTATTTTGGTCAATTGCACCCGGTTTATGGCAAGCTTTTTAATATAACTTTTCTTTTGCTTTTGCCCCATCTCTCTGCGGCCGTAAATTGCCCGCTTGCCAAAAATCAGCCATCAGTTAAGCAGAGCCAATGCACAAATCAGCCGGCTGTTTTTGTGTCTCAATAAACAGTCGGCTGCGGGATTACCTGAAAAGAGGCTGAGTTTAAGCTTGCTTGTTCAACAATTTCTGCACTTGTTTGAGAGCTATAGTGCCGACGTTGTACGCAGCCCAGCCGCCCGCCAACAAGACGGGCAGCAATACTATTAGTATGCGGAAGTCAAAATCCATGAGTTCTCCTCCTAAAGTTTTTTAACAAATTCTCATAATCTATTTGTATCTCATTTTGTCGCCATTCTCCTGAGTCTTTAACCAAATATTGTCGCCTTTGAAAGTTGCTCCGCCGGCAGCCGGATACCCAGGAAGACATCGCTCGGGAGGAATTGAGATCGAAACTCACTCCTGGGCGGACGATCGACATTCGCTGCACCAATTATCCCACAATCTGTTTCGCAATCCCTTCCACCACCTTAGTTAGAGGATCTTTAGGGAAGTGCAGCGCAAACACCCCCTTGCTGGCGAGAAGCATCATCTTGTCACTGTGGGGCAGCACCCCTGCAACTGGGATGTTGTAAATACTCTCTACTTGCTGCTTCAAATCCTCGAAATCTAGAGATTCAGGGGCTTTGTTGATCGTCATCAAAATCTTGGGAACTTCTAATTTGCGGGCCACATCTACCGTGACAGCCGTGCCCTGAAAATCTTGCTGATCCGGACGCAGAATCAACAGCAGGATGTCGGAAATGGTGATGCTGAGGAGGGTTTCTTCGTTGAGCCCCGGGTGCGTGTCGATAAATAGGTAGTCTAAGTCCAGAACCTCGATCAGTTCTTGAAAGCCGTCGGTAAGCAGCCCCACATCGTAGCCTTCGCGCAAAACTCGCGCTATCTCGCCTGCTTTAATGCTTGAAGGAATCAGGTAGAGGCTGCCGTTACTGGCTAATTTTGGCAGCAGCGAACTCACATTGTAGGCCGTATCCGCCATCGGACACCGGCCCCACAGGTAATCGTTCAGGCAGCGATCCATGTTGCTTTCGCTGAAACCGAACAGCACGTGAATCCCGGGCGATTGAATGTCTGTGTCTACAATGGCGACCCGCTTGCCGCCGCGAGCGATAATAGATGCCAGGTTTGCTGTCGTGTTCGATTTGCCAGTTCCGCCCCGGTAAGAGTGGACAGAGATGATTTTGGACATGATCTGCGTATGAGGGTAAGAAACGGCGAGAACCCATTATGATGCAATTCTCGATGCAGTCGAGTTCTCTGTCATTCTTCCTTGTCCCCCAAATCCTCCTTGTCTGTTAAACTATCCATTTTTTCATCTTTTATCCTCTTTTCTGCGCCCCTGCGCTGCCGCATTTGTTTGGCTTTGGCTTGCAAATCGCTGAACTCGTCATCGGGTTTGGTTTCGGCTGAACTAGCACCCGAACAGGCATCGCTCGGGGTAACCGTTTTTGAGCCGCTTTCCGATTCAGTCACGGCGGCGCGCTGCTTCTGCTGTGTGGCTTTTTCCTGCAACTGAGCTAAGTATTCATCTGCCTGACTTTGCCCTTTGGCAAGCTCTGCGTTACTAGCAGTTATTTCTTGGGGATCGGAAGGTGCTTTTTCAGAGGTTTCTTGTTTGCTAATCCTCAGTTTATCTTTCTTTTGCTGCAATTCTTTAAAGAAATCAGATTCTGTGATTTCTGCGACTTGCTGGTCTTTTTTGGCTTGGTCTATTTCAATTTTGAAGGCTTGTTTTACTCGATCGCTAATTACTTTCCCGTATCCGGCTTTATTAAATCTGTCTGCTGATACTATGCTGCCGCCAGTTAGGATTAATGCTAAGGCTGGCGCTGCCACAGGCACCCACCCTCCCAACAGAAAAATCCCAAAGCTAATCGCGCAACACCCAGACAGTATTGCTGCGAATGTCACCGCCAACCGCACTGGGTGAGCCATCCGCGATGCCAAGGTTCCTCCCACAATTGACCATGCCGCAATCCACAAGATTTCTCCCCATTCCGGCCAAAACCAAAACATCGGTCTGTTGTCTAAAACTGTACTCAAAATTTGGCTGACTACTTGTGCGTGTGCCACGATACCCGGCATAAATTGCTTACTTTGCTGTCGCCCACTGTAAGGAGTATAAAAGAAATCTTTAACTGTTTCTGTGGTATAACCGATGAGCACTATTTTACCTTTAACTAAATTCGGGTCAACTTTCCCTTCTAAAACATCCGTAATTCTGACTTGGTTTGCCACCTGCTGCCTCGAACGATAGTTAATTAATATTTGATATCCTCTGGCATCGGTATTTCTATATCCTCCGTCATTGCTTTCTAATTTTTTTAATGGGGTGTTTCCCAGCCATAAAGATTGATCGGGTGCCAGTTTGGGAGATATTTTTTGTCCTTGCAGGTAGCGGAGTGCTAGCTGGAGGTTGAATGAAAATAAAACTTGAGAATTGTCATTACAAAGATGTTTTTCCACCGAGGATTTGCCCTCAATTGTCGGCGGTTTCATAAATAATAAAGCTCTGCGGAGTATGCCGCCCGGATCGACTCCGAAATCTGCAAATCCTACCCGGTTTTGTGGCAGCCCCGGCGCAGGCGGAGAACCGGGATTATCCGGGCTTCCGTCGGTAACTAAACATACTCCAATAATTCGATCGCTTTTTTGTAAAATTTTGGTTAATTCCTGGCGCCCGTCTCCTAAAGGTACGTCTCGCAGTACATCTAAACCGATGACAGCAGGCTGCATTTTTTCGAGTTTTTGTAATATTTCAGCTATTTTGCGATCGGATATCGGCCACTGTTTCAGTTTCTGAATGTCTGCTTCGGTAATCCCCACAACTAACAAGCGCGGGTCTGGCTTTTCGTCGGAACGCCACCTCAGCATTTGATCGTAAGCGCTTAATTCTACTGGAGCGAGTATTCCTAGCTGTCTGGCCCCGATCAAGGATAATGTTACTGCCGCGCTGGCAATTAATACAGACCTAACCAATGCTAGTGATGGTTTATACATTTGACTCAATTGAGCCGCTGCCGATCGAATTTTGTTAGATATTTTACTCATTATCCCAGCATAAAAGTTTGACTCGTTTCTGGAACAGCAGTTGTTTCGCCTTTGCCCCCTACCGGAGACTTCCTCCATCTTAGAACACCGGGAAACTCCGACCGCTTTTTAACAAAATTTTACAGTTGACCGCGATCTACTGTATGCAATTATACTGGGAACCTAGGTGGCATGATTTTTCGGACGGAGAATCCACTTGCCGATCGAATTAATTAATGTTATTGATGATATGTCAAGGTTCCAATTGTGTATCTGCGCCCTCGACTAGCAGCTCAAAAATATTTGTCGCCATCAGCGAATGTCTGTGTTTGCAATATTATAGTGAAAGGTACAACAAAATGAAACGTTTTCTACATCGGGCTACACTTGCGGTCGCCGTATCTGCGATCGCAGCTACCGTCCCCAGTTCACTTGCACCGATGCGGGCACAATCCCAGCCACTTCTGCTGAGTCAAAATGTTAATTTCCAGCCTCCCGACGTAACAGCCCCCGGCAGCCGACAAGGAGGGACACATCGCGGCAGCAAGCTTTGTCCGGCGGGTTTATCTATTACTCCTTTAGTACCTCCAACTAATATCGGTTTAACCGTAACAGAGTCTCCCACCATTTTTGTCTATGTTCCTCAAACGTCAGCAGAAATAGAGTTTACTTTGTTGAACGACAACGAGGACAAAGTGATCTATGAAAAAACTTTTAAACTTGACAAATCCGGGATTGTGGGAGTGAGCATTCCTGCCACGGGCAACAACAAATCCCTTGAAGTTGGTAAGCGATATGTGTGGTCGTTTTCGATGGTTTGCGACCCCCAAGACAGATCGGCAGATTTAGTTGTTAAAGGGTTCGTGCAGCGAATTGAACCGCAGGCAACTCTCAAGAGTGATTTGGCAAATCCCGACCCGATGACTAGGCTCAACGTTTACGCTAAAAATGGGATTTGGTACGAAACTCTCGCTACTTTAGCCCAAATGCGACGCCAGACACCGGGGGATGTGAGGCTGACAGCCAAGTGGACGCAATTATTGCAGTCCCAAGGACTGGAATCAGTTGCAACTCAACCGCTGGTTGGCCCTCTTTAAATCTCGCTATTTCTTGAAGTTTTGTCGGTCTTCCGATTGCGATGTAAAAATTGACAAATTTACCCGATCGCGCGAGGTTTAAACTCCGGCTTAACAGTAGAGATGCGATCTATAATATCTCTACAAGTTGGTGAAAAAATGAAACGTTTTCTACATTTTACTGCACTGGCGATGGCTGTATTGGCGATCGCCGTTACTCTCCCCAGTTTGGTTTCACCGATGCAGGCTGTGCCTGCACCAATTCTGCTGAGTCAGAATGTTAATTTCAAACCTCCAGATGTCACAGCCCCCGACAACCGACAAGGGGGGGCCCATCGAGGCTGTCAGTTGCGCGAAGGTTTATCAATTACTCCCTTAATACCTGAAAGCAATATTGGTTTAACGCTAACAGAGTCGCCAACATTTTTTGTATATGTTTCTCAACCGGCGGCTCAAGTAGAGTTTGTTTTGCTAAACGAAGATGAATCCGAAGTAGTCTACGAAACTACTATCAAAAATGACAAAGCCGGAATTGTTGGAGTTAGCATTTCTGAGAAAGACAAGACAAAAAATATTGAGGTTGGTAAGCGATATGTGTGGTCGTTTGCACTAGCTTGCGATCCTCTAGAGCGTTCGGGAGATTATATTGTTAAAGGATGGATGCAGCGAATTGAACCCCAGGCGACTCTCAAGAGCGATTTGGCAAATCCAGACCCGAGGGCGAGGCTGATTGCTTATGCTAAAAATGGGATTTGGTACGAGACTCTTGCTACTTTAGCCCAAATGCTGCGCATCGCACCCGATGATTCGCGGCTGACGACCGAGTGGACACAATTGTTGCAGTCTCAAGGACTAGAATCGATTGCTACTCAACCCCTAGTTCAGTCTTTTTAATCAAGATTCTTGACGAATAAATGCTGAGTGTTTGCATAGTCAATTATTCAATTATTCAATGCAGTGACCGAAAGCAGCCAGGGTACAAGCCCGGTATTTATCCTGGCACAACCAAAAAATATTATCAGATAACAAGTCCCCGGATTAATCCGTGAGATAGCTTTATTCAATTCTCCAATTGTTCAATTCTTCAATCCAAACTCCAAAATCTAAAATCTAAAATCGATTGATGGCTAATAACTTTCCGACAATTCTGGCTCTTGATTTTGACGGTGTAATTTGTGACGGACTAATCGAATATTTCCAAACAGCTTGGCGTACCTACTGTCAAATCTGGAAACCAGTTGAAACAGTGCCCGATGCAGATTTAGCTTTGAGTTTTTACCGAGTGCGGCCCGCCATCGAAACCGGTTGGGAAATGCCGCTGCTGATTCGCGCACTGCTGACAGGAATTACGGAAGAGCAAATTTTGCTGGAGTGGCCCCATATTGTACCGCATTTATTGACCGAAAATAATTTGAAAGCGCAGTCTGTCGGCGCTATGTTAGACGGATTGCGCGATAATTGGATTGCTGAGGATTTAGCTGGGTGGCTGTCTTTGCACCGCTTTTATCCAGGGGTAGCCGATCGCTTGCACTCCTTGCAGGAGAGTTCGGTGAAAGTGGCGATCGTCACTACAAAGGAAGGTCGTTTTGTGCGAGAACTTTTGCAGCTAGCAGGGGTACAAATGCCGTCAGAGTTGATTTTCGGTAAGGAATACAACAAGCCAAAACACCAAATTTTGCGGGAGTTTTTGGCTGCGTCTGCCAAAGATTCGACTATTTGGTTTGTGGAAGATCGGTTAAAAACTTTGCTGTCGGTGAAGCAGCAGCCGGATTTATCTCAGGTGAGGTTATTTTTGGCTGATTGGGGTTACAATACTTTGCCCGAACGGGAATCTGTAGCCCAAAATCCACCTGTTCAATTGCTTTCTCTGTTGCAGTTTGCCGGAGATTTTGCCGATTGGCTGCCGAGCGAATGTTGATGTGAAATTTGTTGGGAGGTGGGATTTTTTTTGTTTTTCAGAGTCAAAAAAACTCACAAAATTTTACATCTTTTTTGTTGACTTTTGCGGCGGAGACATGGTATTTTAATATAATGGAATGGTGGAAAAAATATTGTTTTTTCCACCATTCCATTATAAAATAAATATAACAAAAATTCCCCAAAAAAGCAAGGATATCGACAAAAATAATGTTTTTTTGAGCGACTATTGGAGGTACTAATGACCTCAAAAACTGGTTTTTTTTGCAATTTCTGCGGGCTGGTACGAAGTATTTTAGTTTATCAAACCGCGTGTATGACAAATAACCAAGCTTCGGAACCCAAAAATTGAAAAGTGTTTTGATAATTTCTCAGCTTGAAAGCTTTCTAATATTGAAACTTAAAACCAATGCTCGATTTAACTAAAGCAGCCAAGGCAATGCAGGGAATGAGCCAACATTTGAATGTGGAAGCTCACGCGGCTCGCCAGCGTTTGGAAGTGGCTCAGAATTTGCTGGTAAAGGCTGCAGCGGAACAGGGAAAATTGGTGGAATTGCAAGAGAATTGGCGCGATCGCACTTTATTTAATGCTGCCACGCCGATCGAGCCGTTGTCCGATCGCACCTACATCACCGCACCCCCCGCCGCCCACACAGTCTTTGCCACAGACGGATCGCAAATTTCCCCCAACCATCACGAAATAGCCTACTGCTACCTGCTAAACGTCGGCACAGTCATGCTGCACTACGGACAAAGCCGCCACCCAGTTTTAGACAGCGTGCCCGAGGTTTTCTACAAACCCGAAGACTTGTACGGTTCGCGACAGTGGGGAATTAGAACCGAAGAATGGATGGGATACCGGCGAGCAGTTTCCGAAGCAATTGCCTTAGCAGAAATGGGCTGCAATTGGGCAAAATTTAACGACAATAAATTGCCCGCGCCAGCTTTAGCAATGGTAGACGGTTCCCTGATTTATTGGTTTTTGGAACAGTTACCCACCGAAGCGCGCGATCAAATTTTGCTGCCAATTTTAGAAGCTTGGGACAAGTTGCGTTTAGCAGGAATTCCGCTGTTAGGATACTTAAGCGCTTCTCGCAGCAGCGAAAGCTTATCTTTTTTACGGTTTGAAGCTTGCACCCACGAAGTACCGGACTGCATGACAAATTGCCCGAACGTGGGATTTGCCGCCACAATTTCTTTCGCCGACAAAGCACCTTGTCAAGAATTTGAACCCTTGCGGGATGCCATCTTGTGGGCAACAATCCTGTCACCGGGACAAAGAAGCCCTTTGTGGAAATCGCAAGCTCGAATTTTAGATTTGTACGGTCTTAATTCCGTCTATTTCTGTTACGTTCACGTAGGCACAGAAATTGCTAGAATAGAAGTGCCGGAATGGGTAGCACAAGATACAGCACAGCTAGATTTAGCATTAGGAATGATGCTGGCTCAAGTACACAAAGGCGGCGGGTATCCGGTGACGCTAGCAGAAGCTCACAATCAAGCGGTAGTCACGGGGGGCGATCGAAGTCGCTTTTTCGCTTTGTTAGAGCAGCAAATGATTAAAGCAGGCTTAAAAAACGTGGGAATTTCTTATAAGGAAACACGGAAGCGCGGCAGTATTGCTTAAAGTAATAAGTAGAGTAATCTTGGACGCAGAAACCGGGTTTTTACGGAAATACTGCATTTAAGCCTTTAACACAGATAAAAAACCCGGTTTCTTTGGTATTGCTGCGTAAGTTATGTAGAGTTTAAATAGAGTTAAAAATGTTATATGCCAATAGAACTAATTATCTTAATTGCTTCGTTACTTGTATCTTGGCTGGTGTTTAATTGGGCTTTTAAAGTATTGAAAGCCAGCATCGGTACAGCGATAGGTTTAGCAGCAATTGTGCTGGCGATGCAGTTATTGTTTGGCATCGGGCCCAACCAGCTTTTTCAACATATAATTCACCTGCCGGAAACCCTAGGGAAAATGATTTCGGGCAAGTAATCCGATTTTTGATTTTTGATTTTTTAAAATACCCGACTTCTTCCAGAAGCCGGGTATCTGGGGATTACGAAAATTTTCCTTCTTCCTTCTTCCCTCTTCCTTCTTCCTTCAGATATTAACTTCCCAGCATTTGTAACTTGTACAAACTGGCATACAACCCTTCTTGCTCCAACAACTCTTCGTGGCTGCCTGATTCTACTAACTGCCCGCGTTTGAGCACTAAAATACGATCGACATTTCGGATAGTCGAAAGCCTGTGGGCAATAATAATCGCCGTTCTGTCTGCCATCAAACGCTCTAGAGCTTCTTGGATTAAAGCTTCGGTTCCCACATCCAAACTAGCCGTTGCTTCGTCTAGAACTAAAATACTGGGATTGCGAATAGCGGCGCGAGCAAACGCTAATAATTGCTTTTGTCCCCCCGAAAGATTGGTTCCCCGTTCCCGCAATTGCGTGTCATAACCTTGAGGCAACTGTTCGATTAAACGGGCAACATTTGTCTTTTCTGCTGCTGCTTGAATTTCCTCAATCGAGTAATTTTCTCCCAGGCTGATATTGCTCTTCACATCGCCAGCAAATAGAAAGCCATCTTGGATAATCACGCCTATGTGCCTGCGCAATTCTGCTTGAGGCAAATCCCGAATATCCACATGATTAACCAGAATCCGCCCTTTACTAGGTTCGTAAAGGCGGCAGAGAAGACGGATAATCGAACTTTTGCCCGCACCGGTAGGGCCGACTAATGCTACTTTTTCGCCTGATTTGATGGTGAAATTGAGGTTTTGCAGGACATATTCGTCTTCTTTGTAAGCAAACCACACGTTGTCAAATTGGATTTCTCCCGATTCAGAATTCTGCGATTTGGCATTTTCTCCCCTCCGAAGGTTGGGCGGGTTGGGGGGTAATTTGGGATTGCTAGGCAATAAACGATATTCTGAACTTGCTGGATTTTGATGATTATCTGCCAATTCTCGATCGAACGGAGACAAGTTGTAAGCAGTTGCCTCTGGATGTCCAGTTATCAACAACGGTGAATAACCTGCCCTTCTTCCTTCTTCCCTCTTCCCTCTTCCTTCTTCCTTCTTCCCTCTTCCTTCTTCCTTCTTCCCGCTAGTTGGATCTTGAATTTCGATCGGTTCGTTGAGAATATCGCTAATCCGTTCGACGGCGGTAAATCCTGCTTGAATTGCAGTGAATTTCTCAGCAAATTGCCGCAGCGGATCGAAGAGACGCTGAGCAAATAAAATGAATGCAGACAGAGTACCGAAGTTAAGATTACCGGCTAAAACCCTTTGACCGCCCATCCACAAAACCCCTGCGATGGCCACTAAAGCAATCCATTCTAAAGTCGCAGATACGGCTGAGTCATAAAAGATAGTTGTGTCAACGGCTTTAATGTACCGTTTATTGGTGATCCGGAACAATTCTGAGTTGAATCTTTCGCGCCGGAATAGCTGCACTACGCCAATACCAGTCAAATTTTCTTGCAGTTGTGCGTTGAGATCGGAAAGTTCTTCTCTGGTAGTGTAATTTGCTAGGCGATATTGATACTGGAAATAAACTATGACTGCGGTAATTGGGATCATCATCAGTACCAACATTAAAGCTAGTTGCCACTGCATGGTAAACATGAAAATGGCAATTACTAAAATAGAAAATAAATCGCTGACAATGCCGATCGCCCCTGAAGAGAAAACCTCTCCCAAAGCTTCTACATCGCTGGTGAGGCGAGTCATAAGTTTGCCTACAGGAGTGCGATCGAAAAATCTCACTGCTAGCGATGTGACGTGCGTGAACAAATCATTTCTAATATCTGTAGTAATTATTTGCCCTACTTTCGTGACTAAATAGCCTTGAAGTGATTGCAGTGCCAATCTAACTGTTATAGTTAGCATGAGCAAAACTGCCAGAAGATTCAATGCAGCAGATAAAGGCAATCCCCGCAATAATTCGTAGGTAGGTTCCGAGCGAATTACCGAAATTGCCTGTCCGATGAGAATCGGTTGAACTGCTCCTGAGACTGCTAGCGGTACTAATAGTGCGATCGAAATAATCAGCAAGCGTTTGCTGCGGGTTGCGTAAGATGCCAACCTCAGAAATAACCGCCAGTCTGTTTCCTGGCCGGATTTGTTTTTGGTGTCTGCTACTGGTGAGGAAATAGTCATTGATGGCAAAAACTGTACAATCTATCTAGTTAATAATTGTAACAAATAAAATGAATATTTGGCACTACTATCAGTAACAGGCAAGATGCCTGTTTCAAAAAGAGTGTTTTCTTGTAACAGCAGGTTGGGTTGAGGAACGAAACCCAACCAAAATGTTTGTAGGCAGACAAAACTGGTATTATAATCTACTGGTAGAAGTTATATTTATCATGCAAGAGATAGAGACAGCCCGATTGTATCTGAGACAATTTACGCCAGACGACTTAGATGAGCTCTACCGCATCTACAGCGATCCGGAAATAATGAAGTATTTGAGCGAAGGCGTCAGAAATAGAGAAGAAACAGCAGCAGATTTATTTCAGATAATCGCAGATTGGGAAAAACACGCTTTCGGTTTGTGGGCTGTTGTCAATAAAGAAAATAACCAATTGATCGGCGACGGGGGGCTTCGCTTCTTACGCGAAACACCTGAAGTAGAAGTCGGTTACGTGTTAGCAAAAGCGTATTGGGGCAAAGGTTTAGCATCGGAAGTTGCAGCGGCTAGCCTCAAGTATGGATTTGAAGTATTGAAACTCGAAAAAATTGTCGCTGTTGCATATACCGAAAACATCGCCTCGCGGCGGGTAATGGAAAAAGTGGGGATGAGATACCAGCATAACCTCGACCATTCCGATCGAGTATATTATTCAATCTCGCGAAAAATCTATCAGTCAAAAGTAGTTTAGTTGAGTTGAGGAAGGAAATCCAACCACTATTTTTGTAGCAATACTTATCAAAACTGATATCATAATCTAGTGGTATTAATTATATTAATCATGCAAGAGATAGAGACAGCCCGATTGTATCTAAGACAATTTACGCCAGACGACTTAGATGAGCTCTACCGCATCTACAGCGATCCGGAAATAATGAAATACCTCACAGGAGTTAAAACTAAAGAAGAAACAGAAATCGCCATTCATACCATGCTCCAACGTTGGGAACAAAACAACTTCGGAATGTGGGCTTTAGTACATAAAATAGACCGTAAATTGATCGGTCGCTGCGGACTTGCTTTTCTGGACAAAACACCGGAAGTTGAGCTTGGCTATGCGATCGACAAAGTTTACTGGAATCAAGGATTGGCGACTGAAGCATCTTTTGCTAGTCTAAACTATGGATTTCAAATATTAAACTTGGAGAGAATAGTTGCGATCGCCCGACCAGAAAATATCGCCTCTCAGCGGGTGATACAGAAAGTGGGCATGAAATATGAAAAAAATGCTCGTTATTACGAAACTGATGTACTTTATTACTCTATCTCCCGAGAAACCTACGAGTCAAAAGTAATTTTGTAGGGTGTGCATTGCACACCTTACTGCATTTAAATTACTCACATTGCAATTTGTAATTATTGCCTGCAGACAACTACGAAGTTCTTTGCAATTGCTTGTTCACCTTGAGAATCTTCTTATCAAAATACTCTTGTCGGTGTCCCAATCTTTTAGCCACTTCTAACCCTTTTTGATAGGCTTCCAAAGCTTTATCGTAAGCCGTCATCTCTTGATAAACTTGACCGATATTGTCGTAAGCATTCATCAATCCGTAAAAATTGTAAGCCCGCTCTTCTAACAGCAACTGCATTTGATAAATCCGCAAAGTCGGCTCCCACTGCTTTTGCGCTCGGTAAAGCAATGCTAATTTATCCAAAGCTTCGCTAGCCTGAGCATACTGTTGAATGGGGACGGCTAAATTGTAGGCTTCCTGATAGTATTGAGCTGCTAAATTGATTTGACCTATGGTTTGGTAATCGCTGGCGATCGCAATTTTGAGCGGTGGTATAGCGCTGGGATTTTGTAAGTTAAGATACACTGATGCTAGTTTTTCCCGGGCTGCGATCGCTTTTAGGGGTTGTTTCGACTGCTGGTAAACGTAGGCCAATTGTCTCAGAGTATCTACCTCAGTTGGAGGAGTTACAGGCTGCGGCGGCGCGCCGTTTCCCGCAACTACAGCAGAATTTTGCACAGCAGAATTAGCAGCAAATAAATCGCGGTTTTCCTGAATTAAAGTAGCCAATTCCTCATACACGGGAGCAGCTTTATCGTAACTCAACCAATTGATGTGAATTAGCCCGATCGCCTTCAAAATCTGACCTTGAGCCAAGATATCTTCGTTTTGGCGCGCATTTTCGAGAATTTCTTGGTAAACTTCTACAGTCGGGCCTTTAGCGCGCACCTGCTGAAAAGCGGCAACCAAGGTGGGGAGCAACTCAGTATTAAGTGGTACTTGGGATTTGACTTGTTTTTGAATTGCTTGCAACCGTTTGGTAATAAGCTGTAGTTCGAGGTTTTTACCGTTACTCCAAGCAACACTTCCCACCCGACTCAAAGCAGCAATTTCCGCCGCCGGGCCCAGATACCTCCGCAGCCGCAATTCTCGGAACCAAATTTCAAAAGCACCCGCGCCGTCTCCAGCTTGCAGTTTAGCCGCTGCTTCTAAGTTTAACTCTTCCAAAGCCGCTGTCAGTTCCTCCCGCTGAGTGCTGCTCAAAGATTCGTTAGCGGGAGTTAGGGGATCGGGTGTGGTAATTTCTAGAGGATTAGGAGAAAATTGATCGAGGCCTGGTGGATTAGTTTGGGCGCTAGCAATAGAACCAGCACACAGCCACAAGAAAAGCAAGCACCCAATTGGCACAGAACTTCTCATTCTCAAAATTTGGTTGCCGCGATTCGGCATTACTTCTGGAAACATCAAGTTTTGCATATCTACAAAACGGTATAAATTATGTCACAAAGATGGCACAAAAGCAAACAGTTCAACAAGAGCAACAACAAAAAAATTACCGCACTGAGCAATTATTGGGATTTAAAGGCGCTGGGCGATCGTATTTTACGCTTATTTAGTCTAGCCCTTATTATCTTAACTGTTTGCACAGCTTGCGCCCCCCCTCCCGCAGTTGCTAGAGACCGCTCTTTTCCCGAAATGTCCCTAGAATTTTTGGGCGAGTACCAATTGCCAAAAATCAATTTTGAAGGAGTACCAGTCGGCGGTTTGTCAGGAATTACCTACGACCCCAAAGGTATTAGCGCAGTCACTTCCAAAGCTTATCGCTTTTACGCTCTTTCCGACGACCCCAGCGAAAACGGAGAAGCCAGATTTTACAGTCTCCGACTCGACCTCACATCAAGTGACCCAGCAAATATTGGCCTAAAAAAAGTTACCGTTGAAGGTGTTACCTCCCTCAAAAAAGCAGACGGTGAAACCTTCTCTTGGGGTTCCATCAATCCCGAAGGTATCGCCCTTTCTCCCCGCAATTCAGTATTTGTCGCCAGCGAAGGCGTTACTCATGTTGGCATCCCTCCTTTTCTCGGTGAATTTGACCTCAAAACAGGGCAAATGCGGGGACAATTGCCGATACCAAAGCGCTATATTCCCGATGCCAGCGATGAAAAACAGCAGCAAGGAGTGGTGGAAAATTTAGGTTTTGAATCTTTAACCATCGACCCAGAAACTTTTAGTCCGGGCGGTCTCGATCCCTTTCGTTTGTTCGCAGCTACGGAAGCGCCGTTAATGCAAGATTTAGACCCAGAACAGACAAGCAAACTCCGTCTTTTACATTATGTTATCGTCGATAAAACGCCGCAATTAGTCTCAGAAAATCTTTACAAGCTCGACCAAGTTCCCATGACTATTTTGAACGGTTTAACAGAATTAGTAACGGTCGGTGGCGGTCAGATTCTGAGTTTAGAACGTTCTTTTGGGCTGTCGGGATACAGTGCTAGGATTTATCAAGTAGCGGTTGGGGCGGCTACAGATACTTCGAGAATCCAGAGTTTTAAAGGGCGAGTGGCAATGGTCGAACCTGTTAAGAAAAAGTTGCTGCTAGACTTAAGCGAACTCGGAATTCCGCTATATAATTTAGAGGGAATGACCCTCGGCCCGCGCTTGCCAGACGGCAGCCAGAGTGTAGTTTTGGTCAGCGACGACAATTTTGATGAAGCGCAGAAAACTCAGTTTATCTTGTTGAGTTTAAAAAGCAAAAATTAGGTCAGAAGGGCGGGCGAGAAGCCCACCGCACAAGAAGAAGACTTATTCTTTGTGAAATAAGCCGGAAAGCCTGTTGACTGGAGTTTAGACTAGGCAGCAAGAAAAGACTCAGCAAAGCTGAGTTGAAAATAAACAGACTTCAGATCTGAAAATC
>NZ_JAUBQD010000022.1:0-95171 GCF_036701085.1 Microcoleus sp. Pol7_A1 | reverse complement strand
TTTTGCCAACAATAGCTCAAAACCTTTGCCCCACTTGTTTTGAGTATTTATACTTGTCGCAAAAGTGACACGCTCCCGTTAGGATGCGGCTGTTGCTGCTACTTTCTGGGTGTTGCTACCTTGATTTGCCAGTTGAATTAATTCAACTTTATATCCATCTGGGTCTTCCACAAAAGCGATTACAGTTGAACCGTGCTTCATCGGGCCCGGTTCCCGACTAACTTTACTGCCGCGAGCTTTAATTTCTTCGCAAGTACCGTAAATGTCGTCAACTCCGATCGCAATATGACCGTAAGCATCACCCAAATTGTACTCTGTGACGCCCCAGTTGTATGTTAACTCCAAAACTGTAGTGTCTGATTCATCACCGTAGCCCACAAAAGCCAGAGTAAATTTACCGTCTGGATAGTCCTTTTTCCGCAGCAATTTCATGCCCAGAACCTCGGTGTAAAATTTGAGGGACTCTTCCAGGTTGCCGACTCGGAGCATCGTGTGTAGTAGTTGCATTTAGCTCACTCCAAATTTTTTAAGCTTTCATCTATTTTAGCGATTTCTTGCTGAAAAAACTCGCGCCTCAACCGTCGCCATTGCCGCAGGTTGATAACTGTCTATTTGATTTAGCTTTGTACTTCCACCACACCCCGAAACATATTCATGCCGCAAGTAAATAGGTATCGTCCAGATTTTTGAGGGGTGAATTCAACAGCCGTCACCTGATTTAGAGGTAATTCGCGCACAATGTGAAAATCTGGTAACAACACTTTTTCCAGACAACTATTGGGGTCGCGCCTCAAGAAATTGAGCCGGACTAATTTACCCGCTTCCACAACTACAGTGGCAGGCTCATAACCCCCGTCTACAGTAATATCCAACTCTTGTATCCCCTGAATAGATTCAGCTTGCTGCCCTTTAGCTTTACTGAATAAAAACCACCACAATTCCAAACCTATTAATGTCAAACCACCTATTGTTACGCCAACTTTTAAACCTAGTGGCTGTTCAATGCTGCGGAATTGAGTCGTTGAAGTAGAATGCTGGACGGACATTTTGGAAGCTTGAACTCCCGATGCCATTCCCATCACCAGCCCTAAACTCGCGAGACTTCCCCAAATTTGACGATGCTGTAACATTTTTCTAATTCCTCCAAATTTAGGCAATAGATTTTGGGTTAAAATTCCGCAATCGCAAAGCATTACTAACTACAGATACTGAACTGAAAGCCATTGCTGCACCAGCGATAATTGGATTTAGCAGCCAGCCAAACAGGGGGAACAAAATGCCCGCCGCGATCGGTATTCCAGCGATGTTATAAATAAACGCAAAAAACAGATTTTCGCGGATGTTCCGCATGGTGGCGCGGGAAAGTTTAATTGCTGTAACTATACCTTGCAAATCTCCTGAAATTAAGGTAATGTCGCTGGCGGCGATCGCCACATCTGTGCCGGTGCCGATCGCAATTCCCACGTCTGCTAAGGCCAAAGCCGGTGCATCGTTAATCCCGTCTCCCACCATCGCGACAATTTTTCCTTCGCCTTGCAGGGCTTGAATTTGAGCTGCTTTTTGGTCGGGTCTAACTTCGGCAAAAACGCGAGTAATGCCCACAGATTGGGCGATCGACTCCGCCGTCGCGCGGTTGTCCCCAGTCAGCATCGCCACCTCCAAACCGAGTTTTTGAAGTGCTTTCACTGCCTGCGCTGACGAGGGTTTGAGGGCATCAGCAATGCCCAGAATTGCCTCTATTTTGCCATCTACAGCCATCCAAACAACCGTTTTGCTCGCAGCTTCCAAAGCTCTGGCGCGCAGTTCCAGATATTCAGTATCGCAGCCTAGTTCCTGCATCCACCTCAGCGTTCCCAGGGCGATCGACTTTCCGCCTACAACCCCGCGCACTCCACTCCCCGCGATCGCCTCAAAATTCTTAACATCCGTCAAATTAACCTCTTGAGAGTGAGCGTACCTCACAACAGCTTCCCCCAAAGGATGCTCCGAATTTCGCTCTACAGACGCCGCCAATTGCAGCAACTTTAACTCATTGCTGTCCGCCGTTCCTTTAATTGTCACAAAATCAGTTACAGTCGGCTTGCCTTCTGTGAGAGTTCCAGTTTTATCTAACACGATAATTTGGATTTTGTGAGCCAATTCTAAACTCTCCGCTCCTTTGATTAAAATCCCGTTTTCTGCACCTTTACCAGTTCCCACCATCACAGCAGTCGGAGTCGCCAAACCCAAAGCGCAAGGACAGGCTATAATCAGCACTTCCACCATTGTCACTGTAGCTAGAGTGAAGTTGCCAGTCGCGTTAAACCAGATAATAAAAGTAGCTAAAGCGATGGCAATTACTGCGGGAACAAACCAACCAGTCACTTGGTCTGCTAACTTTTGAATCGGTGCTTTTGAACCCTGTGCGTCCTGCACCATCTTGACAATTTGAGCTAAAAATGTATCTTTGCCAACTCTTGTCGCCCGAAACTTGAAGCTGCCAGTTTTGTTAATTGTCGCTCCGATAACTTCGTCGCCAAGCTGCTTTTTGACAGGCAAACTTTCTCCCGTAACCATTGCTTCGTCTACTGTCGAAGCACCCTCAATTACCTCTCCGTCTACGGGGATTTGCTCGCCGGGCCGCACCTGCACGATGTCGCCAATTTCCACTTTGGCGATCGGCACTTCCAACTCTTCCCCGTTGCGAATTATCCGAGCAGTTTTTGCTTGCAAACCCATGAGTTTGCGAATTGCCTCCGAAGTCTCTCCCTTCGCCCGGTTTTCTAGGGTTTTCCCCAACAAAATTAAGGCGACAACGCTAGCGGCAACTTCGTAGTAAACGCCCGGAGTCAAACCTTGGGCGGTGAATAAACCAGGAAAAAATGTCACAAATACAGAATAAAAGTAAGCAGCACTCGTACCCAAAGCAATCAGGGTATCCATTGTCGCTACACGCCGTTTTAGGGATTTCCAAGCTCCCACATAAAACGATTTGCCGCACCAAAATTGTACGGGGGATGTTAGCACTAATTGCAGCCAAAAATTGTGCAGCCACGCGGGAATAAATGGCAGGTGCAAGCCCGTCATCGCCGGAATAGCACCCACAACCAGCAGGATGCTGATGATACCTGCTGTCCAGAGTTTCCGCTGCAAGGTTTGAGATTCAGATTTGCGATCGGCTTGTTCTGAATCATCCTCTGTGGCAGCCATTTCTGGAAGCGGCAAAGCTTGGTATCCCGCAGCATCAACAGCCGATTGAATTGTTTCTAAGTTGGTTTGCTTGGAGTCGTATTGGATGGTTGCTTGTTCCATCCCAAAATTTACCTGACACTCAAGTACGCCGGGAACAGATTGAATTGCTTGTTCGATAGAGGAAGCACAAGAAGCACAACTCATGCCCCGCAATTTAAGTGTGAGATTGTCCATAGATGCCCTCCTAAATTATACAATTACCTCCTGTGTTTAAATGGCTGGATAGCCAGCAGATGCGATCGCTTTCCTAACTTCACTTTCCGACTTAGCTGTTTGAATTGTGACCAATTTTGTCTTGAGATCCGCCTCAACCGTGGAGGCTGAGTCAATGCCTTGGACTGCTTTGGCGATCGTAGTCGCACAAGCAGAACAAGCCATCTTAGGAACTTTTAGCTGTAAAGTCATAATTTGAACCTCAGCAGAAACTACTCTGCTCAATCAATGAATTAACTCCATTGTAAAGTCTCCAGTACACAGGAGAGTCAAGGGGAATTGCAAAATAAATCAGGAATTATGAAAAAAGTGGTTTGAGACGCTACCCATAGGGGTAAGGCGCGCACTCTGCACCCTACCTAATTACGTTCAAGAGAGTTCTGTAAATCTTAACTGTGAGTGCGATCGGCTGCATAGTAATAATTCTTTACAAGTCAGATTAAAAAATTTCATCCTAATTTCATTTATATGTGAAAAGCTGAAGATAAATGGTCGTTTTAAGGATATAAGCTCTATGAAACAAATTTCATTAAAAACAGGCTTTGCAGCGCTGATATTGACCGCCACAGCCGCTTTAACCAGTGGAGTGCTTGCAGCTTGTTCCAAAGCCCCTTCCAGCGAAACTCAAGCCCCTAATGTTACGGCTGCAACCGCAGCAAACAACAAGCAAGACGCGGCACAAGGCGGCGGCATGGGTGGGATGAATCATGGCATGAATCACAATATGTCAATGGATTTAGGCCCTGCTGATACCGACTACGATTTGCGATTTATTGATGGGATGACAGTACACCATCAAGGTGCTGTAAACATGGCAAAAGAGATGCTGAATAAATCAAAACGCCCCGAAATGAAAAAACTAGCAAATAACATAATTGCTGCTCAGAACCGCGAAATCAATCAAATGAAAGAGTGGCGAAAAACTTGGTATCCCAAAGCCAGCAGTACGCCGATGGCTTATCACGCTCAAATGGGTCACATGATGCCAATGACTCCCGAACAGATGCAAAGCATGATGATGAGCATGGATTTAGGTGCTGCTGACGACCAGTTTGATTTGCGGTTTATCAATGCGATGATTCCTCACCACGAGGGAGCTTTAGTGATGGCTGAAGATGCTTTGAAGAAATCAAAACGGCCGGAAATGAAGAAATTGTCTCAAGAAATTCTGAGTTCGCAAAAGCAAGAAATTGAGCAAATGAAACAGTGGCGACAAGCTTGGTACAAACAGTAATTTAGAGCCCCTCAACAAAACGTGACCCAAATCCCAAAAATGAGTGACATTAATCACAGTAGCTCAAGAGTTCCGAAAATACTTGCTTCACAAAAGCAAGAAATTGAGCAAATGAAAAAGTGGCGGCAACCTTGGTAGACAAAGTAATGTAGTTCGACTGTGGCTGTCAGCATTTGTCTGACTCCACCTCAGTTTCCGAGATTACCTACACATACTGTAGATAATTGAGCCACCCTACCTCTAAAGTAGTAGAAAGTTACGTAAGAATACTGTAGACAACGGCTCGACCCTACCTCTAAAGTAGTAGACCAATCAGCAAAAAGCTATATAGAGGGGGTAGTTCATGATCTTGAGCAGCTTGGAATTAAACACAACTTATAAATCAAATGCAGCCGTAGAGGAGCTAGTGAGCGCATTAACAAACGAAATTGAAGCGCAAGCAGAGATAAAAAAACCGGAAAAAAATCTACAGCAAAATTGCTTGTCATTAGGCGAAACTTATCTTCGTATTTTAGAAGCCGGTGGGCATCTGGGCTGCTGATGCGAAATTTCATCCTAATTTCATTTGACCGTGAAATACTAGGTTGAGTAGAGCATTTCTAGCTCTCGGTCATTGCTTAGCGGTCGCTTCTTGGAAAATGCTAATAAGTAGCTTTACTTAAGTGTTATCACTTACTTACATTGGCAAAATACCAACCGTTAAACCTGTGGTACTCAACCTGATTTCAAGGACAAGACCAACGATGATATTTCACAAATATGCTCAGTCTCCGGCAATTATTAGCAGCTTTTCTGGAATTTTGTTCAGCCTAATTTTGCTAACTTCTCCCGCCGCAGTTTTTGCCCACGCTGGCCACGGAAATGAATTTCACCAAAGCAGCGAAACACCTCAAACTCCTGCTGCTATTTCTGTGGATGCCGAAACAGCAAAACGGTTAGGAATTAAAATCTCCCCTGCCGCCCGCCAGAGACTAGATATCGGCATCAAAACCACAGGACAAATTGAAACTTTGCCCAACCAAAAAGTAGAAGTGACGGCTCCTGTTGCTGGCAAAGTAGTAGAGTTACTGGTGAAGCCTGGAGACAAAGTATCAAAAGGTCAACCCGTTGCGGTTTTATCGAGTTCAGAATTAGGACAGTTGCGGGTTGAATCTCTCTCGAAACGTGCCGAAGCTGAGGCAGATTTGCAGCAGGCGGAAGGAGATTTCAAACTAGCACGAGAAAATTACGATCGCCAACTTCAAATATCCGCAGCAGAAATCGCCCAAGCCCAAACCCAATTGACAGCAGTAACTAAGCAGTACCAGCAAGAACAAGAATTAGTAAACAAGCGTTCCGTGGTGCAAGCCGCTCAAGAAAACTATCAGCGTCAAGTTGAAATAGCGCAAGCCGAAATAGCGCGGGCAGAAACGGAATTAACTGTTGCCAAAGAACAGTTCGATCGCGACAAAGAATTAGCGGCATCAGGGGCGATCGCGCGGCGCACAATGCTGGAATCGCAAGCCCATTTTGCCGAAGCAAAAGCCACTGTTGCTAAAGCAAAAAGCCGTCCTGAAGTTATCAAAGCCCAAACCGAAATTAAACAAGCCGAAGTAGACCTCCCAATGCGGGAATTGCGGGAATCTCAAGGCAGAGTAGCAGAAGCAAAAGCTCAACTTACCAGAGCTCAGAGTCGCCGGGAAGTCCTAGAAGCTGAGAACCAACTCAAACGCGGCAAAACTGCCGTCGAAGTCGCTCAGTCGCGTATTCGCTTGGCTGACGCAGCCTATCAAGCGCGGCTGCAACAATTAGGAACGGTTGCCAACGATCGAGGACTCGTTACCGTAGTTGCTTCGATTTCCGGGACGGTAGCCGATCGCGAAATCACCCCAGGAGAGTCAGTAAACGCTGAAAAACCGTTGATGAGTCTGTTAAATGACAGTCGCGTTTTTGCCACAGCCAATATTTACGAAAAAGACCTGAATCAAGTAAAACAGGGTCAGGAAGTCAGGGTAAAAGTCGCTAACTTACCCGATCGCACTTTCAATGGAAAAATTGCCTTAATTGGGTCATCAGTGGAAGGAGAAACGCGGGTTGTGCCGGTGAAAGCGGAACTAGATAATATTAACGGCGAATTAAAACCGGGACTGTTTGCTGAGTTGGAGATTTTAACCGACAAAACTGCCACAAATATTTTAGCAATTCCGAGTGCGGCGGTAGTGGATGTTAGCGGTAAAAAAACCGTTTACGTCCAAAATGGCAATGCTTATCAAGCGGTTGAAATTGAACTCGGTCAAACGGCCGGAGATTTAGTTGAAGTGAAGAGGGGTTTATTCGAGGGAGATTTGATAGTAACGCAGCGAGCACCTCAACTTTACGCACAATCTTTGCGGGGCGGCAGCAAGCCCTCAAAAGACGAGGCAAAAAAAGAGGCATCTCCAAAGGTAACAGAGGTTAATTTGAATAATTTACCCGTGTCTTTATGGTGGGCGGGAATAGGGGGAGGAGTTGCGATCGCATCCCTGACTTTCACAGCCGGCGTGTTGTGGGGAAATCGGCGCAAATTGCCAGCAATAGCAGCGGATTCTGGAAACTATGCCGCGAACAATAGTTTTTCCGCCTCTGCACCGGCGTTGCAAAATGAACTGCTGTTACACAATGACAACCATCACGTTAAAACTCAAGAGGCAGAAGTCAAGACTTTGAAGTAAGCAATTGCTTGAAGATAGCAATTTAATTTGCACAAATCTGCTTTTATTATATCAAACTTACTTAAATGTTCAGCACAATTCTTAGATGGGTAATTAACCGCCGCTGGCTAGTTGTTATCGCTACCATTATTGTTAGTCTGTGGACATTGTATATCATCCCCCAAATGTCGCTTGATGTCTTCCCTCCTTTTGCACCCCCGCAAGTCGAAATTCAGACGGAAGCACCGGGGCTTGCGCCGGAAGAAATCGAGTCTTTGGTAACACTGCCAATTGAAAGTGCGATTAACGGAACTCCTGGGGTGACAGCAGTGCGATCGTCTTCGGCTGTGGGCCTTTCTGCGGTTAAGGTAATCTTTGATTGGGGAACTGAAATTTATCAAGCGCGGCAGTTGATAACAGAACGGTTGCAGCAAGCTCAAAGCAAACTCCCGGCTGGGGTAGAAACACCGCAAATTTCTCCGACAACTTCTCCTGTCGGTACGGTTATCACCTATGCTTTCACATCAGAAACTACTCCTTTGATGGAAGTGCGCCGTCTTGTTGATTGGCAAGTCACAAATCGGCTTTTGGCAGTGACTGGCGTTGCTCAAGTGGTGGCTTACGGCGGCGAAGAAAGGCAGTATCAAGTATTAGTAGAACCTGCAAAGTTGAAAGCTTTTAATGTGTCGTTGCAGCAAGTAGCTGAAGCGGCGGCGGCTGCGAATGTTAACGCGCCGGGGGGGTATTTAATTACGCCGGATCGAGAAACTTTAATCCGGGGGGTGGGGCGGATTGAGTCTCTGGAAGATTTGCAGCAATCTGCGATCGACTCTCGCCACGGAACGCCCGTCAGAATTGGTGATGTAGCTGATGTCAAAATTGGTGCTGCAATCAAGCGGGGCGATGGCAGTTTTAACGGCAAAAAAGCTGTGATTGTGATGGTAAACAGACAGCCAGTTGCTGATACTCCGACTGTAACTAAAGCGGTTGAGGCAGCAATGGCTGAGGTGCAGCAAGCTCTGCCCAAAGATATTAAAGTTACTGTGACTTTTCGACAGGAAGAATATATTAATTCCTCGGTGGAGAATGTGCGATCGGCTTTAGTTGAAGGCAGCATTATCGTCACCCTTATTCTCATCCCGTTTTTGATGAATTGGCGCACTCTGGCGGTTGTTTTGCTGGATTTCTTTCTGACTTGGCTGTTGGCGCTGCTGGCGATGTATTGGCTGGGGCTGGGGCTAAATACGATGACTTTGGGGGGTTTGTCGGTGGCGATCGGCACTGCGATCGACGATGCGATCGTCTATGCGGAAAATACCTACCGCAATTTGAGAGAAAATACGTCTTCTCTTCATCCGCGTCCGGTGATGGATGTGATTTTTGACGGCAGTCAGGAGGTGCGCGATTCGTTAATTGGAGCGACTGTTATTGGGATTGTGGTGTTTTCTCCTATTTTTACTTTGCCCGGTGTAGAAGGTCGGATTTTTACGCCGATGGGGATTACTTATCTGGTAGTTGTTGTGATTTCTAGTCTGGAATCGCTGTTAATATCTCCGGCCCTTTGCGCTATCTTGTTGCCTAACAAACGTATGAGTGCTGCGGAACCTTGGCTGCCGAGACTTTGCAAAAAAATATATCATTTTTTGATAAAATTGTCAATGCGTTATTCGGGGATTATTTTAGCTTTTGCTGCTGCTAGTATGGTGGCTGCATTAATTATTTTGCCATCTTTTGGACGGGTGTTTTTGCCGGAGTTTCAGGAGCAAACTTTGGTGAATACTATTCAGCTTTATCCGGGGGTGTCTTTGGAGACAACAGATAGCGCGGCTTTTGCTATTGAAGATGCACTTAAGGATGATAGCAGGTTTGAATACGTGCAAGTGCGATCGGGCAGAGCTCCGGGAGATGCTGATGCTGCGGGAGTCAATTTAGCTCACATCGATATCGGTTTGAGCGAGGAAGGGATGAAAAACAGGCCGAAAACTTTGGAGTCGCTGCGGCAGGAATTTGCTAGATTGCCGGGAGTTGCACCAAATATCGGCGGTTTTATTTCTCACCGGATGGATGAGGTTTTATCTGGTGTCAGAAGTCAGATTGCTGTTAAAATCTTTGGCCCTGATTTGGATCAACTTCGCAGCATCGGTGCCCAAGTAGAAGAGCAAATGAAAACAGTTGAGGGAATTGTGGATTTGCAACTCGAACCGCAGGTGCCAGTGCAACAAATTCAAATTAAATTTAACCGCCAAGCTGCGGGTAGATACGGTTTGAAAATCGGAGAGCTTTCTGAAATAATTGAAACAGCTTTGAACGGCAAGGTTGTTTCTCAAGTTTTGGAGGTGCAGCAAACTTTTGACTTAGTTGTTTGGTTGCAGCCTGAAGATCGAAATAACTTAGAAACTATTCAGAATTTGTTGGTTGATACTCCGAACGGCAACAAAATTCCCCTGGCCCAAGTTGCTACTGTCAAATACGGTACGGGTCCAAATACGATTAATCGCGAGAATGTTTCTCGCTTGATTGTGGCGGCGGCGAATGCTAAAGGTAGGGATTTGCGATCGGTTGTGAATGAAATTCAAGCTAAAGTAAAACGAGAGGTGCAGTTGCCTTTTGGCTATTTTATCCAGTACGGCGGTCAATTTGAAGCTGAGCAAAGAGCTTCGCAAAATATTATCATATTTAGTGCGATCGCCTTTTTGGTAATTACAGTATTGATGTACTTGTCCGTCAAGTCAATTCCTTCAACTGCTATGATTATGATTAATTTGCCGATCGGATTAGTGGGAGGAGTAATTTCTGTAGCTTTGACGGGCGGTATAATTTCCGTAGCTTCCCTGGTTGGCTTTGTCACATTATTCGGCGTTGCTACCCGCAACGGCTTGTTATTAGTAGACAACTACAACTCTAAGTTTGCCGAAGGACTGCCTTTTAAGGAAGCAATTATTCAAGGCTCGATGGAACGGCTCAACGCCATCCTCATGACTGCTTTAACTTCAGCTTTGGGTTTAGCACCTTTAGTCTTAGAAGGCGGGGCGGGCAAAGAAATCCTCCAACCGCTGTCAGTAGTAGTTTTAGGAGGATTATTTACTTCTACAGCCTTAACTCTGTTAGTTTTGCCAGCTTTGTATGCTCAATTCGGGCATTTCTTACGCCCTCAACAACCTCAGCCAGTTGTTGAAGACGGGAAGGTAGTTAATGTGTGATATTTTCTAATTATTGTCAGTCAGCAAGGAGTCAAACCAATGAAATTGCTCAAGTCAAATTTAATTGTTCTAGGTAGTGTCGGATTGCTGTTTTTGGGAGCTTGCAGTCAAGGCGACCAAGCAACGGATCCAAATACCACTCCAGCATCCCCTCCTGTCGCCTCTCAACCTGCGTCTTCTACTCCCGCCACTGATCCTGCAACAGCAACTCAAGGGGGGCAAGTCGTGGAGTCTGGAGCTTACCATTTAGAGTTTGTACCTAAAAAAGAAGCTACCGGAACTCATTTAGATCTTTTTTTGCAAAAAGGGGATAAAAAGGAACCAGTTCCTAATGCGAAGGTGACGGCTCAAGTGCAGTTGCCGAATGGAAAGCAGCAAACCCTAGCTTTCAAATACGATGCTGAGGGCAAACATTACGCTGTGGTGTTTCCCGGCAAAGATGCAGGAAGTTATCCCGTGAAAGTGACTGCGGATATTAACGGAGAAAAAGTTGACGGTCGTTTTACCTTCAATCAATAGATAGCTGATTGATTAATGCAGTCTTAATCATTTAAATTGTCAAAAATTTGAATCAATTAGTTCAAGTTGCAATTTGAAATCTACCGGGAATTCAAACTGCCTCCGGCATTTCCACTAATCTGCTAGTTTCAAGGCGCTTCTGCGTTATTGGCAGCGAAATTACAAATTCCGTACCTTCTCCAAGTCCCGAAAGGCACTCCAAGCAGCCACAGTGCTTTTCTCGAACAATTTGGCTGCTAATTGATAACCCTAAACCCGTTCCTTTACCGGCGGGTTTTGTGGTAAAAAAGTGATTAAATATTTTATCTTTGACTTCTTCAGTCATGCCAGGGCCGTTGTCGGAAATGCGGATGATTGCCCGATCGCCTTCCGCCACTTCTGTGCTAATCTGAATGCTAGGAATGCTTCTCTGGCTATTCAAAACAGGCGAATTAGAAGTGTCTCGCAAAACATCAATGGCATTACTGATAATGTTCATGAATACCTGATTTAGTTGCCCTGCATAACATTCAACCAGCGGTAAATCGCCGTACTCTTTAATCAGTTGAATATCTGGGCTTTTGCCATTTGCTTTCAGTCGGTGCTGGAGAATTAGCAGGGTACTGTCTATTCCTTCGTGAATGGAAGCAAAACTCATACCGTCTGTGTCTAAACGCGAAAAATTGCGCATCGACGAAACAATCACGCAGATTCTGTCAGTTCCTACCTTCATTGAACAAAGGAGTTTTGGCAAGTCTTCCCTTAAAAAATTGAGTTCTACTTTCTCAATTTCTTCTTGGATTTCTGCTACTGGATTGGGATAATATTTGTCATATAAATTGACTAACCGCAATAAATCTTCAACATAATTGCGGGCGTAGGCGATATTTGCACCAATAAAGTTGATAGGATTGTTAATTTCGTGGGCAATTCCTGCTGTCAGTTCTCCCAAAGCTGATAACTTTTCGGTATGTACTAATTGAGCTTGGGTTTCCTGGAGTTGTTGCAAAGCTAGTTCTAGTTCTTGGGCTTTTTCTCTCAGTTGAAACTCAGATTGTAGCAGCGCTTTTTTGGCTGCTTTCCGCTCTAAAATTTCTTTACTTAAAGAAGCATTTGCTCTGGAAAGTTTGGCTGTTCTTGCTTTCACTCGCTGTTCTAATACTTCTGCTAGTTCAGCAAGTGCTGCCTCCGCTTTACGGCGTTCTGCAATCTCATTTTCTAATGCTAAGTTGGCGGCTTCTAGCTTTGCAGGACTGGGAAGTGCCAGCGCAAAAGGCATCAATGTTAATAGCAACAAAACTGAACTTCCGGCTACGAAAGCTGTAATCGCTTTCATGAACTCTGACACTAAAGATTCAGGAAACCAAATATACCATGTTTCTATGACGTGGATTGTGCCGCAGGTGACGAAGAAAGCTCCAAATACCAGGAACATCCACTGAAAGGGGATATCTCGCCCTTTGTAAAGGGCATAAACTAGCATTGTGGGAATTGCATAATAGGAAACTACGATGATAATTTGCAGCCAGTTCCAACTAGGCATTCCCGAGTTGACTAAAACCGAAGTAATTGCTAAGCCAATCATAAAAATCCTTGATGGTAATCGGGTCAAATTTTACGAAATTATACTCGATTAGATCAATGCACCATTTATTGAGATCGCACTTTATTTCCTATTTCGTTGCCTGTGTTTTTTTGAATGGGAAGAAAACTCTACCTGCCAGACTTTGGAAGTAGATGCCACCGACAGTACCTAAAAACACTAAATAGGCGATCGCCTGCACGACATAGAGCTTATCCGTGTAGCCAAACAACGCACTCAACAACAAACCGGGAAACTTTTCTTCGGGAAGTAGTTTTGAGGTATTCCACACCATCGGCCCGAGAATGCAAGAGTGCACTTTGGCAAATCTTTCGTAATAGAAACACAGTGCTGCTGACTCGCGATTTGCTTGCGATAAAATATTCACCGCGCTGTCAAACAATCCCAAAGTAGATACCACTAAACCCGCTACAATGAAGAGCAATAAAATGCCCATATATTTGAAAAACAGGCGGATATTAATTTTTATTCCCCATTTAAACAGCAGGACACCAAGTCCGGTGGCTGAGAGAATGCCCGCCAAAGCACCAATCGCTGGCATAATCCCTTGTTGAAACTTGGCAACGACAAACAAAACGGTTTCAAATCCTTCGCGTAAAACGGCAATCAAAACTAAACTAAATACGCCCCAGCCGGCATGAGAATTTTGCGTTAAGGCAGCACTTACGGCGCCTTCGACTTCGGCTTTCATAAATCGCGCTTGCTTGGTCATCCAAATCAGCATCCAGCTCAGCATTGCGATTGCTAAAACCCCAAAGGTTGCCTCTAGCAGCGACTCCATAATTGGTGCAAAAGGCTGATTGGATGCGGACAAAATTTGAATAGTCCAGCCGAACAGTACACCTATCAAAGCACTGGCGATAAGTCCTACAGCAACACCGCCGAAAACCCAAGGATTTAAATAACTTTGCCCTGATTTTTTGAGGCAAGCTAGAACAATTCCGACAACTAATGCGGCTTCTACTCCTTCGCGGAGGGTGATTACAAATGTGGGTAATGCTTCGCTAAAATTCATCTTTTTATGGTAGAATGGAAGTGGTTAATGAGGGAGGTAATTGGCAGATTATTTACCAATTACCGCTCTTGATGAGAGTTAATTTTTTAGGAGGCTGGTTTGAGAACTTTTTGGCTGTCGCTTTCGATCGTTTTAATTAGCTGGCTGACTTGTTCGGTGGTTTTTACGGGGGCTGCAGGCGCGATCGCAGTAGGCCAATTTTCCTTAAGCTCAGTCATGTTGGCAACAATTGCTTTGTCGGTTTCCGGGCTAGTTTTAGCCACTTGATCCGCAATATCTTTGTACAGCATTTCCGCATACCTGACGAAACCCCGCGAATCTTGGTATTCAATAATTGCGGAAATTTTGCCGTTAGCAACTGCCGCTCCGTATTCGGAATTAGCTGTATCTAGCAAGCCGTTAATCACTTGCAGCACGAATTTCGGATCTTTGCGCTGCGCTTCGGGAAGAGCGGCAATTGCTCCATCTACAGCTTGCATCGATGTGGTAAATTCCGCATTCACTTGAGCCGGATCTTTTGCACCTGCTTTAACTAAATCCTGCAATTTAATTAAAGTAGCCTTAAATTCAGGAATTTTACGCTCGTTTAGCTGATCTTCCACATCGGCATAAATTTCTTCGACTGGATGCCCGATGTGCGGTTCTGCTTGGTCGGGTTTGCCTTGATCCAAGAGTTCTTGGGCTACGAAAAGATGCCCTTTCATCAAGCCGAGTTTAGTCATGTAGTCTACATCTTTGGCTTCGCCTGTGAGTACGATATCCTCAATAGTTACCAAGTCTTTGATTTGGTCGAATTGGGCTTGAGTAATGACATTTTTTGAAACCAATTCTTCGACTTTTCCGTAAGGGCGGCTGGCTTGAATTTTGTTAGAAAGTGCCGGTATTCCTAACTTGGCTTCGAGTTTATCTAACTCCGAAAGAATGGCAGTATTGATGTTAATACCGGGCTTTCCTCCGTGATTCCCGCTGTGACCGCTTGTGGATGCGGGACTGGCTGTAGCAGCGGGTGAGGGTGTGCTGTCGGTGTTGCTGGCTGTGGGGGAAACGCAACCAGCCAGAGCAACGAGGATGGCTGTAGCAGTGACTGTAGGTAATAAACGAAAAGTTGATAACATGGCAGTTGCTAATTTTTACGTTATGTGCATTTGAACTCGCAAGTTATTAATAAATATTCTCAATTACTTGCGAGCTATTAATTTTACCTATTTGCGATCGAGCTTGTCAAATAATTTCATACTTTCTTAATTAGAATCGGCGCCCCCTCGCCCGCGATTTGGGTTAAGCAATGACTTCAAATACACCCATGCAGCCAGCTTCGGCGATCGCATCTTGATGGGGATGAAACATATATTTTCCGGCGTAGCCGTAGGTAAATTCTAAGATATGTCTTTCAGCTACTCCCATAGTGATGACATCAGTTCTTTCACTGGGAGTTAAAGTCATTCCCGTGCGATATACGTCAAAAAAGTTGGCGTGCAAGTGGAAGGTTACTGCTGCTTCGTACTCGATCAGGTTGAGAACGTAGAGCCGAATTAGCTGATTTTTATAGATAAAAATAGGGTTGTTCATGTAATAATTTGGCAACCCGTTAAAAGCGTAAAGTTCGTTTTTTTCGTCATCGTTTACGTCATATCCTCCCATGATTAACATGATTTCATCTGCGGGAGGACGTGGTTTTGGCGGATCGATGATGAACATACCATAAAGTCCTTTACCGACATGGCGAGTTACAGGAGCAATATGGCAGTGATATAGATGCACTCCGTAGGGATTGGCATCGAATTCATAAATAAATACCGAACCGTTTTTCACTGGTTTAACGCCATCCATTTCGCTGGTATGAACGCCGTGAAAGTGCAGCGAATGAGAATGTCCGGCTTTGTTATAAAAAATGACGCGGATGCGATCGCCCTCTGTTGCCCTCAATGTCGGCCCCGGCACGCGATTGTTCACGTTCCAGGTGTTGAAAGTGACGGCGCTATTAAGTTGGACGATCGAAGTATTAGCTTCCAGGCGAAATTCCCGAACCGTGCGCCCGTTTTCGCGCGTCACCGTGCCGTAATCAAAATCCCGCGCAATTTGCATCGGGTTGATATTGCTGACGGTGGGTGCATCTGCGGGTATGGGCGGTATTCTCGCGACTGATGTCGGTTTGCGAGTCAAGTGTTGAAATGCGATCGCGCCCCCCGCTACCCCAGCCCCAGCTATTCCTAGCTGTAGCAGTTGGCGGCGACTCCAGCGCCCAGCCTTTTTAATGGCGGGACGATCGGATAAATCTGTCATAGTTATTGATAATAATTCTCAAAAGTTCCCTCGTGGTTGATTATAAGACATTACCAGCTTGTTGTCAATTATTGTCAACTGTTATCTTTTTCTGCGAAGCCAATCGATTTTAGATTTTAGATTTTAGATTTTAGATTTATTCCCGTCAGTCAGCCTGCGCGTTGGAATGAATCCGGGGGCTTGCGATCCAATTAGTTTCCGTCATAAAATTTCATGCTGATTTCATCTCAGTATGTGAGCTTAGATGTTGGCGTAGATGCTGCCGATCGCTAACAATGTATAAGGATTTACCGCTATAAATTAGAGTTATGAGAATTTTGCTAGTTGAAGATGAGCCAGATTTAGGGAAAGCGATCGATCGCACTTTAAAGCAGGAAAAATATATAGTTGATTGGGCTTTGGATGGCAGTGAAGCTTGGGAATATTTAGACAGTCACTGGACGCAATATAACCTGGCTATTTTTGACTGGTTGCTACCAGGATTGTCAGGATTGGAACTTCTGCAGAGATTGCGTGCTAAAAATAGCGTCCTGCCCGTCTTGATGCTAACAGCAAAAGACCGAATGGAAGATAAAGTTGCGGGACTAGATGCTGGGGCTGACGATTATTTAGTTAAACCGTTTGGGATGGCGGAACTGTTAGCAAGATTGCGGGCTTTGCAAAGGCGATCGCCCCAAATTCAACCGCAACAGCTACAGGTAGGAAATCTGGTTTTGGACTGCGGAACTCGAACAGTGCGCCATCTCGATCGAAGTGGCAACAGCCAGATAATTTCTCTAAAAAACAAAGAGTTTCAACTGCTAGAATATTTTATGAAACATCCCAACCAAATTATCACCACTGACCAAATTCGGAATCAACTATGGGAGGCGAGCGCAGATACCTTTAGCAATGTGGTAGCAGCTCAAGTGCGCTTGCTGCGGCGCAAACTTGAGTCGGTGGGCGGCGCGAATTTAATTGAAACCGTTCACGGCGTCGGATACCGGATGAGAAATTAAAGTAGGGCGGGATCTCCGGTCGCCCCCACAATAAAATTTAATTTTTGTGGAACAGGCATCTTGCCTGTTCTTAACAATTATACGATTAAGGCTAACTGGCACAAAGGTATGTAGTTGCGCTTCAGCGCTCTTTCCTAAGCTAAGAGCGCTTAGCCGTGTCAAGGTGAGTAACGAGCCTGCTAAGTTTCAGCGTTTTGATTCTGAGTCCAAGCTCCCCCAAGCAATTTTCCTTGATTGAAGTCTCAAAAATCGGAACGTGAAATAGGAGTTTTCGGCTTTTTATCTGGTTCAGATTTAACACGCAAGACAGGGCTAGCTAAGAGCGCTGAAGCGCAACTACATACCTAAAATTGTACCCTTACTTGTAACAGTTTGCCTTAGTCCTAAATTATATAAAATCTAAGTTTAAATGAATCAAAATAAACTATTTAACCGAACTCGCTGGCAATTAGCCATTTCCTATGCGGCTGTAATGGGTTTGATTTTGAGCTTGCTGGGATTTGGCGTATATAAGGCGATCGCCCACGCTCACTGGATCGCCATAGACCGCGAATTAGAATCGGTAGCGGGGACGCTACACGACAGCCTCGAAATCAAATTGCAGCAGCCAGGGCGCCTAGAACCAATAGTCAATGAACTTTTGCCCAACCTCCGCATAATTGGAGCTAACGGCATTAAAGAACAGTTGCCAGAGCGCCATATTTTAAGCGCTATCAACCAAAGCTATTATTATATCCGTTTATTTGATTCTTCGGGGAAATTAATTGCGACCGCAGGCGCTTATCCAGAAGAATTGCCACCAGAATTTAACTCTTATTACTGGCAAACAATAACTGACACCAAAGGCAATGTTTATCACCAAATTTCTGTAGCGCTACACACCCAAACACAGCAAGATTGGGGATATTTTCAAGTTGGCCGGAGCCTGCAAGACTTCAATAATTATCTCAATACAGTGAAATTGGTTTTGAAATTAGGATTGCCTACAGCATTGATTTTGATAGGCTTTGCTAGTTGGTTATTGGCTGGACTGGCGATGAAACCGATTTATTCTTCCTACGGACAAATCCAACAGTTTACAGCGGATGCTGCTCACGAATTGCGGACGCCTTTAGCGGCTTCGCAGGCGACAGTAGAATCAGCGCTGTTGACGCCTCAATTGGATGAAAAAGAAGCGCGGGAAATTTTGCGGACGATCGATCGCCAAAACCGACGGCTGACTCAGTTAGTGGCTGATTTGCTGCTGCTGGCTCGCATGGATAATCAAGCGATAGGCGATCGCCCTCAATTGTGTTGTTTGAATGACCTGGTTAGCGATTTAGTCGAGGAATTGGCAGCAATGGCGATCGCTTCTAAGGTAACGCTAACATCCTCCGTGCGGGTGCAGCAGCAATTAAATGTTGTCGGCAACTCCGACCAACTTTACCGTTTGGTTGCTAATTTAATTGTTAATGCCATTCAATACACTCCGGCTGGGGGAAAAGTAACAGTTATTTTAGATTGCAGCCACCAGGAGGCGATAGTTCAGGTTCAAGATACCGGTATTGGGATAGCGGCGGCAGATTTAGAGCGAATATTCGATCGATTCTACCGAGTCAACAGCGATCGATCGCGCCATACCGGCGGTTCGGGACTGGGATTGGCGATCGCCCAAACCATAGCCCGAGCACACCGCGGCAGCCTCAGCGCCCGCAGCGAATTGGGGCAAGGCGCTACTTTCCTGCTGCGGTTGCCTTTGTGAGCTACTATGTGAGGGAAACCGAATCATCTTTTTGGGGTAATCCCTTTTGCAAAAGGTAGCGCGATCGCCCAAAATCATTAAATAGCTAAGTAGGTAAGGAAAAAAAACATAGTATCTTGTAGGGGCGGGTTTAGCTAAGAATTTATCATACAAGCGAGAAGATGAGTGCACTCACCCGCCCTCCCCATCTAATGTTTATTTGTAACTACCTACTTATCAGCAATTAGCAGTCATCAGAGAGAAAAATTATGACAGTTTTAGAACAGGGAACAATCTCAATCCATACCGAAAATATTTTCCCGATTATCAAGAAGTCGCTATACACCGACCACGAAGTCTTCTTGCGGGAACTAATTTCTAACGGAGTCGATGCGATTGCCAAACTCAAAATGGTTTCCCGTTCCGGCGAATACAGCGGCGACATGGGCGAACCGCAAATCAACATAGCGATCGACAAAGAAAACAAAACCCTCTCAATTTCCGATAACGGCATCGGCATGACTGCCGACGAGGTAAAAAAATACATCAACCAAGTCGCTTTCTCCAGCGCAGAAGAATTTATTCAAAAATACCAAGGCAGCGGCGACGACGCAATCATCGGTCACTTCGGCTTAGGTTTCTACTCTTCTTTCATGGTGGCGAAGAAAGTAGAGATTGATACTCTTTCTTACCAAGAAGGCTCCCAAGCAGTACACTGGTATTGTGACGGTTCTCCCGCTTTTGAACTATCAGAATCCTCCCGCACGGAACGCGGCACTACTATTACTCTCACTCTCCAAGATGAAGAACAAGAATATGTAGAACCCAGTCGCATTAAGCAGTTAATCAAAACTTACTGCGATTTCATGCCTGTTCCCATCAAATTTGAAGGAGAGGAACTCAACAAGCACAAAGCAATTTGGCGGGAATCTGCCAGCAATTTGCAAAAAGAAGATTACTTAGAACTGTACCGCTACCTTTACCCGTTCCAAGACGAGCCGCTGCTGTGGGTACACCTGAATACAGATTATCCTTTTATTGTCAACGGGATTCTTTACTTTCCAAAACTGCGCCCGGATGTCGATGTTACCCAAGGCAATATTAAGCTATTCTGCAACCAGGTTTTTGTCAGCGACCACTGCGAAGAAATTATCCCTAAATTCTTGATGCCGCTGCGGGGAGTCATTGACAGTACCGACATTCCGCTGAACGTTTCTCGCAGTTCTTTGCAAAGCAATCGAACTGTGCGGAGAATCGCTGATTATATTGCGAAAAAAGTGGGCGATCGCCTGAAAGAACTCTACCGCGACGACCGTGACGAATACATCCGCTGCTGGCAAGATATCGGCACTTTTGTCAAGTTTGGAACTCTCAACGATGACAAGTTCAAAAAGCAAGTGGAAGATATTTTAATCTACCGCAGCACCTACGAACCAACAGCCGAAAAGCCAGAAACTGTGACGCCTGAAGTGCAGGTGCAAACAGAGGAAGGAGATTTGTGGCAAGATGTCACTCCGAAGTCGGAAAATTCTAGTTCCACGCAGCCTTACACGACTCTAAAAGAGTATTTGGAACGCAATCAAAAACGCCACGAAAATCGCGTGTTTTATTGTACCGACCCGGCGTCTCAAGCAACTTACGTTGCTATGCACAAAAGCCAAGGTTTAGAAGTGCTGTTTATGGATTCTTTCATCGACACGCACTTTATCAGCTTCTTGGAAAGAGAATACTCAGATGTCAAATTCTCGCGGGTTGATTCCGACATCGACGAAACGCTAATTGACAAAGAAAAAGAAGCGGAAATTGTCGATCCGGCGACGAATAAAACTCGCAGCGAACAAGTTAAAGAAATGTTCCAAAAAGCTCTCAATAAGCCGAAAGTGAACATTCGCACAGAAGCTTTGAAGTCTGACTCTGCGGAGGCGACTCCACCTGCGATCGTACTTTTGCCGGAAGCTTTGCGCCGGATGCGCGACATGACGGCGCTTTTGCAGCAGCAAGCGGCCGAATTCCCCGAAGAACACGTTTTGCTGGTGAATACGTCTCACCCGCTGATTCAAAATTTGGCTAGTTTGAGTCAGGGTGCGATTATTCAAGGCGGCGGGGAGTCTCCTTCTGCCGAGTTGGCGAGTATGATTTGTCACCACGTTTACGACTTGGCTTTGATGGCCCAGAAGGGTTTCGATGCTGAAGGGATGAAGGATTTTGTCGAGCGATCGAATCAAGTGTTGACAAAATTGACTCAACGTGCAATGTAATTACCCCCCCCAACCCCCCCTTAGTAAGGGGGGGAGCAAGAGTTTATTTCTATTGGTAAAGGGATAAGTCAAGCCTTCTTCCTTCTTCCTTCTTCCTTCTTCCTTCTTCCTTCTTCCTTCGGGTATAATGAAATGCTGCACGCAAAAAACGGTAATCTGGAGGGCAATATGTCGCGGAAATGTCAGCTAACGGGGAAGAAGGCTAATAACGGTTTTGCAGTTTCTCACTCGCACCACCGCACTCACAAATTGCAAGACGCAAATTTGCAGTGGAAGCGGGTTTGGTGGCCGCAGGAGAAGCGCTGGGTAAGATTGCACCTTTCTACAAAGGCAATTAAAACCTTGCAACACAAGGGTTTGGAAATCATGGCGAAGGAAGCTGGAATTAATCTTTACAAGCTTTAAAAAACTTAGCTAAATTAAAATGAGGGCGATCGCACACTTGAGAGTGCGATCGCCCTTACTTTTAGAAAAAAAGCTTTAGTAGAGCAATTTTCGGCATTTCAGTAAATAAGTAGTCATCTGACCTTTGCCTTTAACTTCGATCGCGCCGCGGTTTTCAAAGGAATACTTTTCTCGCAATTGCTGATAAGTTGTCTCTGTTACCTGAATGCACCCCGGCTTGCCGTGGGATTCCATGCGGGAAGCGGTGTTAACCGTGTCTCCCCACAAATCGTAAATAAATTTTTTAATGCCGATAACTCCGGCGACAACCGGGCCGCTGTTGATGCCGATTCTGATGCTGAAAGCTTGGCTGTGGGTATTGCTGAAGTCAGTAATTGCCTGCTGCATATCCAAAGCCATTTCTGCGATCGCATCTGCGTGATCCGGGCGAGGAACTGGCAGCCCTCCAACTACCATGTAAGCGTCGCCAATGGTCTTAATTTTTTCCAAACCGTGCCTTTCTGCTAGGTTGTCAAATGTCGAAAAGATATCATTTAGCATGGCTACTAATTGCCTTGGAGAAACTAGGGAACTGAGTTGAGTAAAGCCTACTATGTCCGCAAATAAGACAGTAACATCAGCAAAGGTGTCTGCGATCGTACTCTCTCCTCGCTTCAACCGATTTGCTATTTCTTCAGGCAAAATATTCAACAACAAGCGTTCTGATTGTTCCTGTTGAACTCGCAGTGCATTTAAAGTATCATTGAGAGCATTAGTTCGTTCTTTCACTCTAAATTCTAACTCTTCATTGAGTTGGTAAAGCGCCATTTCAGCTCGCCTGCGCTCTGTGATATCCGTACCGATTCCCAGCATTCCTGCGAAATTTCCTGCCGCGTCAAACAGCGGTTTATTTGCCCACGATACCCAAACCAGCTCGCCGCTGCGCCGCATACTTTCATTTTCATTTCGCGTGTATTGTTCTGGGTTTTGCAAAATATCTCTCAACTTTGCTCCCAAGTCATTTCCTTTTGTATCTACCTCGGGAATAATTGTTCCCACTGCGTGTTTGCCAATTATCTCTTTTTCGTCGTAACCGAAAAATTTCTGTGCAAATTCGTTAAAAAAAGTAATATTTCCTTCCGTATTTATTTTTAAAATAATGCTGTTAGCATTTTCGACTAATTCCCGATACTTAATTTCGCTTTGCCGCAGTGAATCCTCTGCTGAGGCGCGTTCGGCTACAGTGGCGGCCAACAGCAGCGATGTAACTACAATTACGCTCATAAAAGCCTGCAAAAACAAGATAGCCTGATTAATATTGTCCGCTTTGGCAATAAAGGGGCCACCTCCCTGAGAACCGCCCCAAATTGCGATACTGGATACAATGAAAGATGCTAAAACAGCCCCGCCCTGGCCGAATTGAATGGTTGCCCAAATTACTAAGGGAAATGGCAAGTATTCGAGGGGATAATGGGAGAGATTGCCTTCACTTTTTGAGTTGTATACTAGCCAACTGACTGTTACTAATAACAGCAGGCATATTCCGGCACTGATGCGATTTAAAATAGTTTTAGGGCCTGGACTTTGTGAAGTGCTTCGTACTTGTTTTTGGTTGTATATAATCAACAGCAGGGGAGTAAAAATTAAAACTCCTAATGTATCTCCGAGATACCAATTCCAGCGAATTTGCCAATATTGGCTCCAGTCAACTAAACCAGTTACACAGAGCCGCAGCGTGCCGATAGTGCAGTTGATTTGGGTGGCAACTAGAGCACCGCAAAAGACTAAATTGACTACATCGATCAGCCGATCGAGTGAGGAGCGAAACTTGAGCTGTTGCAGCAAAGTAAATGCGCACACAGCTTGTAAACAAGCGCAAAAAGCACTAATTGCTGCAAGTGTTAAAGATACCTTAAGGTGAATAGTTTCGTAAAAAAATACGCCTAAAGCTATGCCCGGCAAAAGGCGGCTACCAAATAATAATATTGCAGCTTGTGCAATTCCTGCGGGCGGCCAGACGCAGGTAGCTAATTTATTTACGCCGGGGATTGAAACTGCTATTTTTGCTCCCAAAGCGTAAGCAAAAGCAATGGCAGCTACTTTGGCTAAGTATTGCCAATTTCTAGGTTGAGTAAATCGCAGAAACAGATTTGTGTTTTGGTTCATACTGAGTTTTATATTTTTAACTAACTATAGCAACCGCACCCGAAAATTAGGAGATTATTAATTTATGAAACATGAGTTTTTATATTCCTTCTTCATTGTTCCTTATGCTATAACTTGATACCTGTAATAAAATAAGTGTCCATCTCACCTTGGCTTTTGACTTCTATTCTGCCGCGACTTTGCAATAAATACTTGTCTTGCAATCGCTCATAAGTTGTCGCTGTTACCTAAATGCACCCAGGCGTGCCGTCATAGTTCATGCGGTAAGCAGTGTTAACTGTGTCTTTCTACCAATCGTAAATAAATTTTTTAAGGCTGATTATTCCAGCGACAACCGGGCCGCTGTGGATGCCTATTCTGATGCTAAAATTTTGATGGTGGCTATTTCTGAATTCAGCAATAGCCTGCTGTATATCGAGGGCGATTGGTGCGATCGCCACTGCATGGAATCGAAGAAAATGATTTAGGTTCAGATTTATATCGAGTTTTAAGTTTTTCGGGATTTCAGAGCTTGTCTTTAAATTTCATAGCAGAAGAAGGAAGCTAATGTAGGGTGCGCAGTGCGCACCTTACCTATACGTTGCGCGCTAATGTAGGGCGATGCACTCCGCACTTTACCAATTATAAAGCCTTATTTGATGGCGGCATCAATCCACTGTTTCAAAGTAGAATTGACTTCATCAATGAGAATTTCATGTGATTGGTGAGTTGCTCTTTCCACGACTTCAACTTTGCCTGCTTTCAGCGAACGACCGGGAACAATCCGATAGGGAATGCCGATTAAATCAGCATCTTTGAATTTAACTCCGGCTCGTTCGTCGCGGTCATCTAGCAAGGTTTCAATCCCAGATTGGTTGAGTTCTGCGTAGAGTTTTTCGGCGACTTCTACTTGTTGGGCGTCGGAAATATTGGGGATGCTAATAATGGCGTGATACGGGGCGATCGCCACCGGCCAAATTATCCCGTCTTTGTCGTAGGATTGTTCAACGGCAGATTGAGCTAGACGCGACACGCCGACACCGTAACAGCCCATCACAAATGGCATTTCTTCGCCTTGTTCGCTGGTGTAGGTGGCGCCCATTGCTAGGGAGTATTTGGTTCCTAATTGGAAGATGTGGCCGACTTCGATGCCTCTGGCACTTTGCAAGGTTTGTTCGGGGTTGTGCACTGCCCGATCGCCTTTTTTGGCTGTTCTGACACCTACAACCGTTGCTGGTAGAGGAAATTCTTTATCCCAATTAGCCCCGACAACGTGGTATCCTGATTCGTTTGAACCGGTGACAAAGTTTGTCAGGTCAACTGCGGTGCGATCGACTAAACGAAAAAACTTAGAGTTTACCTCCTTGCTCCCAGCGATATAATCATCAGCAACATCGGGAGCCATATAACCGAGAGGTAAAGATTTAGCAGCCCATTTCCGCTGAGCTTCCGCATCGGGAACAGTCAAAAATAAAACAGTTTTAGCTTGATAATTGCCCGCTAACTTCGTTAATTCATTCAGCAACTTTACCTGATTCACATCTTGGTCGCCGCGAATGCTTACCAATACCAAGACTGTGATGCCACTGTCGTAAACAGCTTGGTAAAGCACATTTTTGACAACTTGCGTCGGAGAACATTTCAAAAATTTGCAAAGTTTATCAATTGTTTCAGTTCCCGGCGTTTCCCGCTTTTCAAAAGTTGCAAAGGGCGACGGTTCGGCATCAGCAGGCATCGATACAGCCTTTTCCACATTAGCTGCATACTGACCGTCTTCAGTATAGAGAACTTCATCCTCGCCCGCTTCTGCCAGCACCATAAACTCTTGAGAACCAGAGCCGCCAATTGCTCCCGAATCAGCATCTACTGCTCGGAATTGCAAGCCCGATCGGCGCAGCATATTGCTATAAGCTTGAGCCATATCCTGATAAGTTTTTTTCAGGCTTTCTTCGTTAGTGTGAAAAGAATAGCCATCTTTCATAATGAATTCGCGACCGCGCATCAACCCGAAACGCGGGCGAATTTCATCGCGAAACTTAGTTTGAATTTGATATAGATGTACAGGCAATTGCCGATAAGAACGAATCATATCTTTAGCAATTGTAGTAATCACTTCTTCGTGAGTAGGGCCCAGTCCCAATTCTCGCTGCTGCCTGTCTGTCATTGCAAACATAATACCTTCAGCTTGAGTGTAGGTGTCCCAGCGGCCGGATTCCCGCCACAAATCGGCCGGTTGCAATTGCGGGAGGAGACATTCTTGAGCGCCGGTAGCGTCCATTTCTTCGCGCACAATTTGAGATACTTTTTTGAGAACTCGCCACATTAAAGGTAGATAAGCGTAAAGGCCGCTGCCGATGCGCCGGATGTATCCGGCACGGAGTAATAGTTTGTGGCTGGGAATTTCTGCTTCTGCCGGGTCTTCGCGCAGGGTGACAAAAAGCATTTGAGAGAGTCGCATGGCTGATTTCCTTAAAATACCGGATGATTGTAATTTTAGATCAACTTCTGATATTATCAGACGTGAGGCGGATTTGATTAAATATATGAATAAAATTTGGCAAAACTACGAAAAAGGTATGGCAGTATTTGATAATTGTCACTCTCCTACTGTGCAATCTCAGTGGCTTGCCTTAAAAGATGAAATAGGAGAATTTGTTCGAGAACCTAATTCCAGCGAAATTTGGGATATTGTTCATGCTGCTGGTCGATTGCTTTACAAAATAATCGGAATTCCCTTATATTTACTGGCATATCCTACTGTTCGCAAACACAGTCAACGTTTCGAGGAGTACGGCTGTCTTCGCAGCATTCGCAACTGTGAGGGAAAATGCTGCGGCAAAAATTCCTAGCCTAGGCTGCGGCGCACTCGATATCATGTTTGTTGAATAGCCTGCAATTACAGTTAGAAACCCTCGATCGCACGCGAACGATAGTGCAGATCGATCGCTCGGAATTACTAGCTCGTTTTGAGCATAAAAATCAAACAGAATCCTAACTAGGTAGCCCACTATACGATATGTAGGGTGAAGTGCCTCGCACTTTACTACTAGAGATAATTGGTGGCATCGCCCCCCGCCTCAAACTTGCAGCTTTTATGCGAACTCTGCTGCTACCAGTCGCATAAAAACTAATTTCTGACTTTAGACGGATTTATTTTTTAGCTTCCACAGGCATAATAAGTAGCAAGGATGAGATCACTATAGAACTGATTTACTACTCATCCCAAATTCACTAATAAGGGCTTCCGTAAGATTAAGCCAGACCCAAACAAACCACCATCTAAAAATTACAAAATCCCTTATGAATAAATTTGGGGTCAAGTTTCGCTATGCCGAGTTAGGCATAAAACTGTAGGAGGTAATTTATGTTTGAAAGCGAGTTATTAATTTCGCAGTACAGTCCCAAATTCAATATTGCCCAAATGCCAGTAGAAATAGACGCGACATTTGACCACCCCGATATCGGAGGGCTGATGTTTTTAAGCCCGCAGTTTTTCGTTGCATTAATCGCCGGAGTCATTATGGCTTTCGGCTTCCAATTCCTGTTAACAAATTTCTCGATCGCCGCCAAAATCTCAAATTGGGACGAGGCTTTACCCGACGATGACGATGATGATGATTCCAAAAGTTTAGGAACTAAAATTCGTAAGACTGAAGGTCTAGTCGGGGGTTGGATTTTAGTCACAGTTAACCTGGCTTTATTTTTGGCTTGTTTTCTGGCAGTCAAACTAACTTCAATTGCCTCGGTAGACGGAGCGGCAATTATTGGTGTAGTCATTTGGTCGGCGTACTTTTTAACGCTGGTGTGGCTCGGTTCTAGCGCCGTCGGTTCCATGATCGGTTCCTTGATAAAAACTGCTTTTTCAGGCGTTCAAGGCGTCATGGGTACTGCCGGTGCAGCGATCGGCGGCAAGATGGCCAGCGACCAAATGGTCAACACTGTAGAGGCATCTGTTGCCGCTGTCCGCCGCGAATTGAGTTCGGCGGTAGACCCGGATAGCATTCGCGAAACACTGCAAGATTATGTGGGTTCTTTGCAGTTACCGAAACTAGATGTTAAAGAAATTCGCGGTCAATTTGAAAAGTTGCTGGGCGATTCAGATATCAAATCTCTTGCGGGAAGCGACGTTCTGAAGAATGTTAACCGCCAGACTTTTGTGGATTTAGTTAAAAGTCGCACAGACTTTTCTCAAGAGGAAATAACTCAAGTTGCCGACCAACTCGAAGGCGTTTGGAAGCAAACTTTCGGCAAGCAGCAAGAGCAGAAAGACCCAAATTTAGAGTTGGTTAATTTTCTCAAGTTTGCGGCTCCTGATTTGCTGAAGTCTGACGAACTCAACGCCAAGCTGTCTCAAATTCTGGAAAGTAGGGAAAACAAATCGGAATCCACCAGCGGCATGAAGCGAGCGATGCAGTTGGGTGTGGAAGCTCTTGTGGGCACTGTTTTGTCGCGGACGGATTTGTCGGATTTGGATGTTGAAAAAATCTCTGGTCAGTTGCAGCAACTGACAGCCAAAGGGACGGAACAAGCTAAATCTTTGGCTTCTAAGGCGGGCGAAAAAGTGCCTGCGCTGCCTTTCAATACAGCTAAGGCTGATGTGGAAAACTACTTGCTGAATGCCCAACCTTGGCATCTCAACCGGGAGACAATCAAGCAGGAATTTAGGGATGTTATTTACGACCCGGAAGCTTCTCCCGGGGCCGTTTTGCGCCAGTTAGAGCTGTTTAATCCCGATTATTTTGTAGGGATTCTGGGCCGCCGCGAGGGGTTGGCTCCGGAACAGGTGACGGAAATTGCCGAACAGCTTGAAGGTGTCCGACAAGAAGTGTTGGAAATTGTGCGAGATGCTGCGGGTGAAGAACAGTCTCAAGATTTGCGGAGCCGGATTGAAAATTATTTGCGATCGACCGGCAAGGAGGAATTGAATCCTGAAGGTATCGAGCGGGATTTCCAAGCGCTTTTGGAAGATCGGGATGCTGGTTTTGAGGCTTTGCGCGATCGCCTGTCGCAGTTTAACCGCGATACTTTGGTGCAGTTGCTCGGTCAGCGGGAAGATTTCAGTCCAGAGGAAGCCGATCAGTTAATCGGGCGGCTCGAAAGTTCGCGCGATCGCGTGATTTCTAGAGCTCAAGAATTGCAAGAGCAAGCGAAATCGAAAGCGCAAGAATTGCGGCAAAAGGTAGAAGACTATCTCCGCAATACTAATAAGGAAGAACTCAATCCTGAAGCGATCGAGCGCGAGTTTCAAACGCTGTTAAACGACCCGGAAGCCGGATTTAAAGCGCTGAGAGAACGCTTGTCTCAATTCGACCGCGATACGCTGGTGCAGTTGCTGTCACAGCGCCAAGACCTCAGCGAAGAACAGATAAATCAGGCGATCGACCGGATCGAATCTGTGCGCGACAACATTATCCACGCGCCGCAAATAGTGGCAGATAGAGCTAAGCAACAGTACGAGGAAGTTACTGCAAAAATTGGCGAATACCTGCGGAATACCAACTTGGAAGAACTCGATCCAGAAGGCATCAATCGAGATTTGACCAAATTGTTTGAAAATCCGAAAGAGGGTACTTTGGCACTTCGGGAAAGACTTTCTCAGGTCGATCGCGAAACTTTAGTCAAGCTGCTTTCGCAGCGGGAAGATTTGAGCGAAGAACAGATCAATCGGACGATCGATCGCGTGCAAAATTCGATTCGCAGCATCGTGAAATCGCCCCGCCGCTTGGCATCTCGCGCTCAAAAAACAGTCCGGGATTTCCAAGGAAATTTGGAAAATTACTTGCGGAATACGGACAAGGAAGAACTCAATCCTGAAAGCATCAAACGCGATTTGCAGTTGCTCTTTAGCGAGCCGGGAATGGGGATGCAAAGTTTGGGCGATCGCCTGAAGCACTTCGATCGATCGACTCTGGTAGCATTGCTGTCGCAGCGGGAAGACATCTCGGAAGAGGAAGCTAACAGAATTGCCGACCAAATTGAATCTGTCCGCAACCAAATTGTGGAACAAGTTCAAATAGTTCAGGACAAGTTTCAGTCAACAATTGACGGTATTTTCGCGAAAATTCGGGATTACCTCAATTCGCTCGATCGACCCGAGCTCAACTACGAGGGAATCAAGCGGGACTTGCGCAAAGTGTTTGACGACCCGCAGGCCGGATTTGACGCGATTAAAGAGCGTTTAGGTGAGTTCGATCGCGGTACTTTAGTTGCCCTGCTGAGTTCTCGTTCCGATATATCCGAGACTGACGCTCACCGAATTGTTGACCAAATGGAAGGAGCCAGGGACAGCGTTTTATTGCGATCGGAACGCCTGCAAAATGAAGCCAAAAAACGCATCAAAGAACTCAAGAAAAAGACCAAGCAGCAAGCAGAAGATGCGCGCGAAGCGGCAGCAGCGGCAGCTTGGTGGCTGTTCGGTACGGCTCTGACTTCTGTGGTTGTTTCCGCTTTGGCTGGAGCAATAGCAGTCGGCGGGATTTCGGGTTTGTTTAGCTAGATTTTCAACGAGTTTGAAATAAAATTCTCCTGATTCTAGGCTGGCTGTTTGCCAGCCTATTTTCTTGGGAATAATATCAGAGTCCTTCAGGATTCTATAGTTGGCGGAAACACTCTCGATAAATCGAGCGCCAAGTCGTGAAAATAAGGCAGATTAACAGACTCGTTGGGCAGAAAAATCAGCGTCCTGCGATAACCAAATTGGCCTGGGGCATTCTGATAGGGCTCGCTGTAACATTCCAAGCAAGTTTGTGATAAATTAAATATCCAATAGTTAGAGATTCCGGCTTCAGCATAAAGGGGGAGCTTAACCTGTTTGTCGTAACTCAAAGAAGAATCTGCAATCTCAATCAGCAACAGTATATCCCCTGGACAGGGGTGAGAGGATAGATAGTCGTCAGGGCGATTTTGTACGAGCGAAAAATCAGGTTCAGGTTCGCTGTTTGTCGGTAAAACGATGGGAGATTGACACTGTAAAGTTGCCCGCTCTGCTACTATGGCGCTTAATTCCCGCAATAATCTTCTCAGACAGGTTTCGTGAGCGGTACCTTTAGCTGCCATTTTCACAAGTTCTCCATTAATTAACTCAACTCGATCGTCCTCACCAAAGAACCCCAGTTCTGTCAGGCGGTGATATTCCGCTATGGTGAAGCGTTTTGCAGTTGCGATCGACATAACAGCCACCTCAATACAGGTCTGTTGCGATTATAGGCGATCGTCGATCGGCTAAACAATGCTAATCAGGAGTACAGCTCATAACAATCTTGTCAAATTTGCGTCATCCTTTGGTTGCAAATTTTCCCTATTTTGGTGAATTAACTTCACGAACTTATGTTGGGAAGCATCTCTGTCTTAAGCAAGATTCTAGCGTCACTCTTTATTAGATACTTTAATTAAGTAGCAAACAAAAGTTTTCTCACAAATAAGAAAGCTGAGCAATACATATTATTTTGGAGGCTTGAATGACTTTTACTAGCAGTGCTTACGACCAAGGAAAAGCAGATATTAAGAAGTTGAGTGTAGACGACCAATTAGGTTTGCTGTGGTTTGTTTACACCCAAATGGGCAAATCAATAACGCCAGCGGCTCCCGGTGCTTCCGGTTCTGACATCGCTCAGGGTCTGTTCGATCAAGTCAAGCCGCTGCCCCACCAAGAACAACTACAAGTAATGCGCGACATTGCCTCAAATGCCAATACTGAAATCAGCCGGATGTACGGCTCAATGAGTCCTGAAACCAAGTTGGCTTTTTGGTATTTTCTAGCAGTAGGAATGGACGAAGGAACTATTATTCCTGTGCCTTCGGACTATCAACTTCCCGAAGCAGGACAAGCTTTACTAGGAAAGATTGAAGGCATGGACTTCCAGCAGCAAATTGATTTCCTTCGCGGTACAATTTTAGAAATGGGTGCTGAAGCCGCTCCGGGGGCTGGCATTTAAAAAGATTAGTAATTACTGAGCGAATTAATTGCCCGCAACCCCGGTTAATTTATGATTAAATTAGCTGGGGTTGCTCAATCTAGCAGCCTTGGATGCATTTCAACATAATGCTGTCATTCACAAGCGTTGCAAAGCATCTCTATAAAAGTTAATTCCTGACCGAAAGCATCCAGGATACAAGCCCCCGGATTCATCGGTCCAGAAATAAAAAACCTGTATCCGATAAAGGAGCCCCCTAATTTATCCGTGGGGTCAATGCTTCAATCTAAAATCTAAAATCTAAAATCTAAAATCGATTGACCTCATAACTTTGCCTGCGCTAATAAGTTTTCTAACAGTGAGTTAACTTCCTGACCGTAGGAAATTTCCAGCGTATGACCGTCCGGGTCTCGGAGATAAGCCCAGTAACCGACAGGAGGTTCCGAGTCATTAGGGCCGTTCAATAAAAGCCCTTCTGACTCAGCTTCACTGCAAAGGCGATCGACTTTTTCACGAGTTTCGCAGGCGACGCCGAGATGGGAATGTGGTAAAAGTTTGCCATCCACTAATGGTGCTTTAATTAGCACAATGACGAACGGTCGAATTAAATCACAAATCCAAGCAACATCTAATGATTTAATTCGATCTACACGGCGGTGAACCACTTTGAGGCCAGCGTACTTCGCGTAAAACGAGATGCTTTTGTCTACATCGCTAACAGAAAGTGCAATGTGGGTAAAACCAATATCGCTCATTTGAAGTTTCCTCCTATAATGTACGCAAATTTTACCGCTAATAACTGAATTCAGCAGCTCTATTCCCCACAACTTCCGGCGCACCCGCAATTAAACGCATATCTTCGCAGGCAACTGTTAGCAATGGCTGACCTAAGTTTAAACTTGCAAAATGACTCTCTTCAGGTATTTCTAATTCGGCTTTAATTAAACCGATTCGAGATTTAAATTCTCCTTTAAATAACAGCAAATTGCTGCTGTCAGCGCTGAAAACATTTCCGCTCACAGACAGCGGTAAAGCTAAAGTTTGCTTGCTGTAATTGAGGCTGCACAGTGGACGGTTTCCTTGGCTAACTGTGACGCGGTAGCCTAGCGGTGCTGCCTTTACCGAATCGCTGCCTTCCCAACTAAATTGAGCTAATTCTTTAGGAAGTCGCCAAATTTCTCGCCCGCCGGCTACCGAGTTAGGGTTGTCTACGTAAATATGGGAAATCCAAGCGCCCCATTTTCCTGCATAATTGGCGATCGCGCTAACTACAATTAACTCATTGTACTCCATCACCGAACCCAACCCGTAGGAGGATATATAAATGCCCCCTAGGGTTTTTCCGGGCAATAAAGAGACAATTTCTAACTCAGAGGGAACCAAGGGGCGCACTCGTGCCACATCTACCAATTGTAAAGTCTGAACAGCATAACCTTGCAGATTCCAAGGTGCAGGTGGGTATACCATTTTCACTAATTAAATATCTGAGATTTTATCTTTATTTTAGCTTGGCGCTTCAAAAAGCAACAAGTTTTGGTATTTCTTCACAAGTTGTTAGTAACTTATTTATTTAAACAAATTAATATGTGAGGATAAATTTGATGAATAGTTGACGTGGGTTATCTGTTGTATGGGGGCGGGTTTAGTAATATTGTTAGTGAAAATTAGATATTATTCGTAAAACCCGCCCCTACAGATCCGATCAGCGTCTATCCGGGTTCATCTGCGGTTAAAAACCTGCAAATCTACTTACTAGCATAACCCGTACTTACCAAAAACTCCCGCAACTTCCCAAAGAATTGAGTGCGATCGCGCCCTTGATAAACCCTCTCCAACAATTGCCAACCTTCCGCCTCCTGGCCCATGACATACTTGCTCGCCATGAAGGCCGCCAAAACCCCCTTCACCTCCCCATTTTCACTCAGACGCTTGTTAGATTCCAGCCAAAGCTCAGCAGAATTCGTGTATACTTCCACCGGATACTGTTTGCTAACATCTTGCATTTTTCCGGCGCCGTACTGCCAAACTTGCAGCGGGAAGCGAGAATCAGCATAATTTGTAAAAGCCTCCGCAAATCGCCCGTCCTGACTCTTGAACTCTGGGATATCATTTTTGCCAAAATCGACAATTTCGTAACTCACATTGCCCCAAAAATGCTTGATATGAGTGTATTTGTTAGCGCCGGAATCGTAGCGGTAAATAAACGAATAATTGCAGCAGCGGACGCCGCTTTTGATTGACACTAAATCTGCTAGCACTTCCGGTTCCTTGTCGCCGTCCAAGTCGCGAATTCGCAGCGATAACAAACGTCCTTCTGATATTTCTTCGCTGGCTTTTTGGTCGGGATTATCTACTAGAGAACGAGTCGGAATCAGCACTGGTTCTTCCAATAAAGTTTTACCGTCGCGGATAATTTTGATGCTGAGATTTTTAGCATTTTCTGCTTCTTTTACGAAAGAAACTTCCGCCCGAACTTTCCCCGCTTCCGAGATTTCTGTTGTTCTCGGCGGGCCGATATTCGCCGGAACTTGGGCAATATATTGAGCAGGAACTAAGGCAGTTTGACCGGGTTTGGCGATCGCCTGACAGAGAAAAGTTGCTACTTCGGCGCGAGTAGCATTGCGCGTAGGTTCTAACTGTTTGACTGCCGGATAATTGACAACAAGTTGTTTTTCTGCGGCGGCGGCGATCGCATTTCTTGCGAGTTCGGGAATATCCCGCGCATCTTCAAACGTTGCATCCAAAATCTCAGCCGCCGACCCCGCAGGTGTATATTTCAAGCCGCTGCTTAAAGCTACCAAAACTTGCCAGCGGGGAATATTCAAAGTCGGGTTAAAAATACTCCCGCTGTATCCAGACATAAAACCTGTTTGATAAGCTTCTCGAATTGCTTTAAAACCCCAGTAATTTGTAGGAATATCTGCAAAGTCGATCGGATTGCGGACGGTTTTCGCATCGGGAAAAGCCCTCCGAACCATCGCCGCAAACTCAGCGCGGCTGACAGGGCGATTCGGGCGAAAACTGCCGTCTTCGTAGTAGCCGCTGATAATTTTTTTCTCTGCTAACTCCTCAATGCAAGCTTGCGCCCAATGGTCGTTAACATCCTTAAATTTGGCTTGAGCAAATGCCGGCGCTACATTCAGACCCGGAAACACTAAATTCCCGATGATTATCCCCAGGGCTACCACTAAAGCGATGATAGCTTGCCATCTGTGCGATCGAATCATAGAACAGACTCCTCTACTTACAAATTGGCGATCGAAACTTTTGGAAACTTTATATAATATCAAGTATCTTAACCCGATTTAATACCATTTATTAAAATTTTACCGGCGACTAAGGACACAGCACTGCCGTGTCCCTAATTTTTAGAGTTGGTATAATAAAGCTTACTTCGACTCTAAAGTCATCTCCATCGCCATTTTTGTTGTGATTGTTGATTCTTCTGAGCTGCCAGCATTTTTAGCACTCATTTCGCTATTTGAACTAATAGACACAGTAGAGCGAAAAGGAATTAATCTATCCAAGCGCCCTGTAAGTTTTCCCCGACCCTGAGAACTAAAAGATTTTAGCGTTAAGGTAGTTCCAGCAGGCAGTAGGGGAGAGGTAATATTTTGGGGGTTTGCTTGCTGCTCTATACTTACATTCATAGAGACAACTCCATCTTGCCAGCTATCCAATTCATAGGTAGCAATGTCATTCACATTCATGCCACTGAAATTAGAGGAAGAAGAAACGCGCCATTTGGCTCCTTTTCCGACTGCTTCTGCAGGCAGCGGTGAGGCTAGTTGTTCTAGAGATTTAGACATTTGTCCAACCATTTGTTTGAGGTTGTTGTCAGCTCCTTCGGGCAAAATAATGTCACCTCCTTTATGAAAACCGCGATTGTCCATGATGAAAGATCCTTTCACTCCGACCATGCTTTTGAGTGCGGAACGCATGGCATCTCGCGCGGCTGGCGGCATATTTCCAGTATCGCCCGCGATATCTGAGTTAGTATAAGCAAACTCGTAGTGAATATCGCCGTTGGGATCAATTTTAGTGACTTTTGTCTCGAAAGTCATCACCGATATTGGAATTTTACCCTCAGGCGAAGATTGACCGGATGCGGATATTTCCACATCCATTTTTACGGTCATAACACTTGTTTCTTTGACATCGATAGCTGGCTTCAAACGCAGTTCCTGTCGTGGTTCCACTCCCGGATTTAGCAGTTCCACTTGCGGGGTTTTCGAGTTGGGAGCAGGCGCGGATAGGCCAGGGGCTGGCTGCTGCACTACAAGTGGAGTTTCCGCACTGAGGGAAGCAGGAGAAAACTCGATCGCCCATCCGGCACTCGCCAAACAAAGAGATGTAATAAACAGTGTTTTTTTCATTAACTTAATTTCCTGTTATTTGAATGTTTGCCTGTTGCCACAGTCGATCCACCGTCACGAATTTGTAACCTTTATACAAAAGCAAGGGAATTATTTTTTCAGCCGAAGCTGCAACATCTTCGCCACCGCAATAGCCGTCGTGAAGTACAATAATTGAGCCGTTTTCAGTTTGCTGCACGACCCGACTAATAACTTTCCTAACCCCCGGTCGCACCCAATCTTCCGGGACGACACTCCACATTACGGGGCGATATTCCCACTGTTGCAATAACTCTAATGTTCGCGGCGTAAAAATGCCGTTGGGCGGCCGCACATCCCGGATCAATTCTGGGTCTAAATCGCAAGCTTTGGCAATTGCTTTTTGCGTGTCTTCTAAACTTTGTTTTAGTTCGTGAGTTTTGAGTTTCGCAAACGATATATGCTGGTAGCCGTGGAGGCCGATCCAGTGTCCGCGATCGCAAACTTCCTTAGCCGTTTCTGGATGCCTGTCAACGCAAAATCCCAGCCAGAAAAAACTAGCTTTGATGTCGTATTTATCTAAAACTTTTAACACTTGAGGTGTGTGCTGGCGGTGCGGGCCGTCGTCAAATGTGAGGGCAATTTCTCGGCTGTTGATATCTCCCGTCCACAGACATCTGGGAAAAGCAGATTTGAGGATGGGATGAACGACAGGAAACAGGGGTGCTAGTGGCATTGATTAACCTTGATAAATGCGATCGGGTAGAAATGAAGCTGCGTTACAATAGAATAAAGTTAACTCAATCTAGGTAAATATGACAACTGCCGTTGATATTGGAACGCTAATTGTCAGCACGCCGGGAACTTGCGGTGGCCGTCCACGAATTGCAGGAACTAGAATTACGGTAGAGAACATTGCTATTGATTTTAATGCTGGGCTGACTCCAGAACAAATAAGTGATGAAAAACCGCACTTGACTTTAGCACAAAGTTATGGTGCACTAGCCTACTATTATGCGAACAAAGGCAAAATTGACGCGGAGATAGCAGCAGAAAACGCTGAGTGGGAGCGCTTAGAGTCTGAATATACGACCAAACTTAAGCCGTTACAATAGAATATGATAGGAATAGTTAGGAGCTTATAGTAGAGCTAAATAACTGTTAGTAAAAGATGAGCGATTGCCCATTTTTAAAAAAATTAACTCTTTTGATAGAGCCTCACACGATCTCGGATAAATCTACCTCTATCTCCCGGTCGATGCGCTCGCCCTACAGTGTTTTCCTATACTTAAAAAAAGCACAACCAATCGACCAACGATAAAGGAGGAACAATGACAGAGGAATATTTAGCCGAACGAACAGTTTCAGCCGTATTTAAGGAAGAAGAACAATTAGACGGCGTAATTCGGCGCTTGCTCGATCGCGGAGTTTCCCGCGACCACATCTCAGTAATGGGAAAAAACTTTCAATCTAAAACTAAAATTGCCGGCTTTATTACTAAAAAAGATGTGATATTAGGCGGTCTGCGAAGCGGGGCGATTTTTGGTTCCTTATTCGGTTCTTTTTTGGGTTTGCTAACAGGCGTCGGCGTGCTGTTTATTCCCTTTGTCGGTGCAGTAGTATCGGCGGGCCCGCTGGGTGCTGCACTGTTGGGTGCAGCTAGCGGGGCGATCGCAGGTTCGGCCGGTGCGGGTCTAGTTTCGGCTTTAGTCGCTTTGGGAATGCCCGAAGACAAAGCAACAATCTATCAAACCCGCGTTGAAGCAGGCGAATTTCTCGTGATGGCAGAAGTTCCCGCAGATAAATCGGGCGAATTTCAACTCTTGCTAGAAAGTGCAGGTGGCGAAGAAGTTTCAGTTAGCGAGAAGACCCTGCCGCGCGCCGTTAAAGGTCGCTGCAATAGTCCGGCAGACTTGTCTCCAGAAGTGCGATCGCACCTGTCGGAAGCTGCTCAAAAAACCTTTATGGAATCATACAACGCCGCATTTGACGAAAGCAACGACTCGATACAAGCGGAACACACCGCTTGGAACACCATTCACCAGCAGTACGAAGAAGATGAAAACGGCGTTTGGACTAAGCCTTTAGCAAAAGTCTAGTCTTCCAATCGCAGCAAACTAATAAAAAATACAATCAAGCCTCTCGAACTGCGGTTCTGGAGGCTTTGACTATTTTAGATTTTAGATTTTAGATTTTAGATTTGTGCAAGACTTAATTAACTTTTAGATTGTAGAATTTTGAAAAACTAAATTTTTAATAATTTCGGAATTGCCGAAAGTCGCATTACTTTTTGAAAGTGGTATTGCACTAAGTTGCGTTGTCAAGTACAATCTATAGGCTTGCAATATAAAATTGAGTTAAGCAAATGCAAAAATACGTTTGTACAGTTTGCAATTACGTCTACGATCCAGAAGTAGGCGACCCCGACGGAGGCATAGCTCCCGGTACACCCTTTGAAGATATCCCCGACGATTGGGTTTGTCCGACTTGCGGGGCGGTAAAATCGGATTTTGAACCAGAATAAGCGAGAAAAAATTTGTCCGATCGAATGCTCAAAATTACAGTCATCGGCGGCGGTGCTGCTGGTTTTTTTAGTGCAATTACCTGTGCCAAAACCTACCCGCAGGCCCGCGTCACTTTATTAGAAGCTGGCCGGCAACTCCTGGCAAAAGTTCGCATCTCTGGCGGCGGGCGCTGCAACGTGACTCACGCTTGTTTTGACCCTGGTGTTTTAGTGCAGAATTACCCCAGAGGAGGGAAAGCTCTGCGCGGTGCTTTTACTCGATTTCAACCCCGCGATACTGTAGAATGGTTTGCAGGTCACGGTGTGAAGTTGAAAACAGAAGAAGACGGGCGAATGTTTCCGATCACCGACGATTCGGAGACAATTGTTAACTGTTTGATCCGGTCTGCTGAGGATGCAGGCGTAAAAATTCGCACCGGCGATGCAGTAGTTTCAGTAAAGAAATTAACGGGCAACACCGCAGAGGGCGAACAGGGGGACACCGCCCCTAGGTTTGAAATTGAGTTGAAGTCGGGGGAGAGTTTTAAGTGCGATCGCATTCTTCTCGCTACAGGCAGCAATCCTTCGGGTTTTAAGTGGGCAAAAGAGTTAGGTAATACTGTAGAACTGCCCGTTCCTTCTCTATTTACTTTTAATATTTCCGACAGCAGAATCAAAGATTTAGCCGGAATTTCTGTTCCTAATGCTAAGGTGAAATTGCCGGGAGCTAAATTAGAACAAAGCGGGCCTTTGCTAATTACTCACTGGGGTTTAAGCGGGCCTGCTGTACTCAAACTTTCGGCTTGGGGTGCGAGATTTTTGCACGATCGCCATTATAAAACATCTGTGCTGATTAATTGGCTTCCCCAGTACAATGCGGAAGTTTTGCGGCAGCAACTGCTAGCGGTTAAGTCGCAGTTGTCGCACCGATTGATTGTCTCTAGCTGTCCGTTTCCGGTGCCGCGCCGCCTCTGGGAACGTTTGACAAGTTCGATCGGCATTGATGAGCAAAAACGCTGGGCAGACTTATCTAACAAAACCCTCGATCGCCTCCTGCAAGAACTCGTTCAAGGCGAATATCAGGTTGCCGGAAAAGGCGCATTTAAAGAAGAATTCGTCACCTGCGGCGGTGTCAACCTCAAAGAAGTCGATTTTAAGACAATGGAAAGCCGCCGCTGTCCCGGACTTTTCTTTGCGGGCGAAATCTTGGATATCGACGGCGTAACGGGCGGTTTCAACTTCCAAAGTGCTTGGACTACGGCGTGGTTGGCCGGGAACGCGATCGGCAAACCATCCGATTTTAGATTTTAGATTTTAGATTTTAGATTGGGGAATATTTGCTGTGTAAAGGTTTAGGAGTTGCGATCGCGCGATCGGCTTGCCTGTATTAAATTTTGTGTTATTTTTGAATTAAGGCGCACTAAATGTGCGTTAAATTCTGCTTGCAGACAAAATTCGCAGTTTTGCGGAGTTAACATCGGGGAAGACAGATGAAAAACTTGAATCTACAAACCCTAAAGTTCGATCGCAACCTTCACAGCCATCTTGACTCACCTTTCATCGAAAAAAATGGCTTGCTGGAATTCAACCCCAAATTTATCAGTCCCGAATTTTTAACAGCCTGGACGTTTGAGACGCACCTGTACGGCGAACAAGTTGCGATCGACCACTTTGTCATCACATTTCCCACCCGAACCGAACTCGAAAACTACGCCGCATCTTTCCGCCCTTTCGGTGCCAAAACAGTCGAAGGCCCAGACTTATTCCCGATCAACTTTTGTGCGGAAAACATTAACGTTCCCTCGGATTTGTGGCTGCATTTAATGACCTTATTAATGCCAGCGGGCGGCTTAGTAGTATTAGATGCGCCCCACGCAGCCGGCGACCAAAAAAACCGCTTTCAGCAAGAAAGAGGATTAGCAGCAGTTCACCACGTTGCGATTCGAGTCGAAAACGTGCAGAATGCTGCTACAATATGGCAAAATAAAAACTTCAAACCCCTGTCCGATCGACCCTTAGATTACGGCTCATTAACCCAGTGGTTTCTGCAAAACCCCGCCGGACAAATTATCGAATTAATCGAGCGCCACCCCGGTAACAACGCCACTTTCGACTGCCAAAATATATCAGGTTTGCGCCTCAGTGAAGTCGCCAGTCAGTAGGACAGGCAAGATGCTTGCCCCACAATTAGCAATTACCCATTCCCCATGACAAAATAAAATATATGATCGCATTAAAAATCCCAAAAGTCACCATTCAACCCCCAACATTCAACTCAGTTGAAGAAGAACGCCGCCACCGCAAACAGCGTTTAGCCGCCGCATTCCGATTATTTGCCCGCTTCGGATTCAGCGAAGGAATTGCCGGACACATCACCGTCCGCGACCCCGAACACCTAGACCATTTCTGGGTCAATTCTTTTGGAATGCACTTTAGTTTAATTCGAGTCAGCGACCTAATTTTAGTCAACCACAAAGGCGAAGTTGTTGAAGGAAATAAACCCGTAAACGAAGCAGCTTTTGCCATTCATTCCCAAGTGCACAGCGCCCGCCCCGACGTAATCGCAGCAGCCCACGCTCATTCTCCCTACGGCAAAAGTTGGTCGAGTTTGGGCCGCCTGCTTGACCCGCTGACGCAAGATGCTTGTTCTTTTTATGAAGACCAAGCTTTATTTGACGATTACACCGGAGTTGTATTGGAAATCGAAGAAGCTAAACGCATCGCCAAAACTTTAGGTGAGAAAAAAGCTATTATTTTACAAAATCACGGACTGTTAACAGTAGGTCAAACAGTAGATGAAGCCGCTTGGTGGTTTATTTCAATGGAACGTTCTTGTCAAGCGCAGTTAATGGCCGAAGCAGCGGGAAAACCAATTCTCATCAAGCCAGAATGTGCGAGTTTGACACAGCAGCAAGTAGGGTCTCACCGCATGGGATGGTTTAGCTTTCAACCGCTTTATGACATGATTGTGCGCCGCGAACCCGACTTATTAGATTAGAAAATCGGCGGTTGAAACCGCTACTACACAAACACAGTCCGCCTGCGGCGAATAAAGAATAAAGGGGGTATTAAAGCCGGATTTAGTATCAGGAGTGCAAAAGTTATAAATTCATGCTGAAGCCGATTCCAACCAAGCTATCAAATCCTCTTGACTGGTAAAATCTAACAAAATTTCTCCTAAATCCTCTAATTGTTCGAGAGATAACTGCCGAATGCGAGTTTTAGTTTCTGGTGGGATTTCCCCAGTGCGCCGCGCGAGTAGACGGAGGATTAATGCTGTTTGCCCCTCAATTAGGCCTTCTTGGCGACCTTCTTGCATCCCCTTAATAACAGCACCCCGTTGGTCTTCAAAAAACATTTCCCGCTTTTCCAATTCCTCTAATTCCTTAAGGGTTAAATTAGTTCTGTTGGCGATGGAAAAAGCTTTTTGAATTTCTGGGATTGATGCAAATTTTTCCGGAATTTCATCCAATAGGGGAGCATTTTTAATAAAATAAATCCAGCTTTGAATTAGGTTCTCGATTTGTTCCAGTTCTTTGTTAAACTTGGGCAGTTCTACAAATACTAATTCGATTTCTCTGTTATAATACTCGAAGTTTTATTGGAGTTCTTTAAATACAAAATGGGTGAGAAATTTTTCTGTGTTTTCAAACAGAATAAAATCTGTGATTGTTAAAGCAATCAGAGGATTTAATTTAGAGTATCCTTCCCGGGGCCTGAGTTGATTTGCGTAGGTTTTGGCGGCATTATACACTACCCGTTTAGTAAAAGCTTCTACATTTATTACCTGCATTTCGATAATCACAGTTTTGTTGCCTGTAATTTTGGCTTTAACATCCAGGTAAGTGTCTTTTAATCCAGTAACGCTCGGCGCGGCGTAAGGGTCAATAATTTCTAAGTCTTCAATGGTTGGCTGCGCGTCATAGAGCATAGCATTGAGGAAGCTAATCAAAATGTCTTTGCTCTGGGGCGAAGCAAAGATTTTTTTGAATCCAAATTCTGTTTGAGCACTAATGAAAGGCATAATTGGTATTTGGAGCCTTTAAATCACAAAAGTCCTTCCATTTCTAAATCTTCAATAATCTGCAAACCGCGCGGGTCGCCAACTCGCAAAAGTGAAGATTTAGCATCTTCCCGCACGCCCATATCTTCATCTTCTTCTAAAGCTTCTATCAAACCGTCGATCGCCCCAGCGTACACTATATTATTCGGCAATTCGCGAGCCAGTTGCCCGATCGCCCAAGCGCAGTTGCTCCGCACAGCAGATACAGAATCTCCCCGCAGCGCTTCAATCAACGGCGGAATCGCAGCAATCACCACATAGTAACCAACTTTTGCCATTTGACCCAGAGAACTCGCCGCCCACAAACGCACCGCCGAAATATCAGTTTTCAGAGCATCAATTAAAGATGGCAAAGCGCGGTGGTCGCTGCAATTTCCCAGGGCCCAAACTACCCCTTTGCGAACGTAACCGTTCCAGTCGCGATTGAGCTGAAGAATCAGCGGTTCCACAGCATCGGGACTCGGATTTCGCCCCAACGCATAAGCCGCGCTTACCCGCACCAAGGGGCAACCGTCTCTCAACAAATTAATTAAATGCGAAATTGCTCGATCGTCCTGCAGTTCGCAAAAAGCCCGCGCCGCCATCATCCGGTGCTGAGGTTGCGGGGATTCCAGCAAAGGCAGCATTTCCTCGGGATCTGGCAGCGGGGGTTCGGATTCGTCAAATTGATCCAAAGGGCTTTCCAGTTCCGTGTCAGTATTAAGGGCGTTGGAGTAGTCGTTATTGTGCATAAAAAAACTTTACCGCACTGAGGATGCTCCTCAGCAACTCAGACAACGGTCAACAGCAACTAGGATAATACCAATAAAAGTATTCCGAGGGAGGAGTGAAGTCTTCATGTGGTTCATAGTGAGGACTTCAGTCCTTCATAAAGTTCGTAGTCAAGAGTTAAGTGCCCATAAACTCACGAAGTTTTCAGCTTCTTTATGTATCAGGACTCTTCGTCCTTACTACAAACAGTACCTTTTATTTTTCAAAGAGACTTGAGCATTGAGAGGGAATGACTTTGATAGCCTAATTTTTGATAGAGATTCAGAGCAGGCTGATTGCTCAGAAAGACTTGCAAACCAATTTGTCGATCGCCCCTTTCCCGCGCCCAATTTTCAGCATGAATAACTAAAGCTGCACCGACTCCTAAACGGCGATGTTCCGGTGCTACGTACAGCAAAAAAATGTGAGCGTAACGTTCTCCGGTGGTTTGGTCGATCGCATTTCCCAACCACAAACATCCGATAACTGATGTCAGATTTTGGACTTGAGATTGGGGATTGAGATACTGCGAGGGAAGCGCCGGCAAAATTTCTGCCTCTTCCTGGCTGTTTTTCTGGCACTCTACCCACCAAACCGGCGTCTGGTTAGAAAAATACTGCTCGACAGTTTGAGCCAAATGTCCCAATTCCCCATCCGGGTAAAGCTCTCGGTAAGTCCGGTGCATAAACTTTACCAGTTTTGCCCGATCGAGTCCAGATCCTGAGCGGATCTCGTAGCCCGGTATTAGTTGAGCAGACATCAGCTCACCGGACACGCAAAGCGGAATAATTTACCCCCAAGAAAATTGGATTCACTACTGCCGCTTGCTTTTGGGGGATCGCTTCCTCAATCGGTGCCGGGGCAGCCATGTCAGCCGGCAAAAAGATGCGAGCACTGACTGCTACCAGAGCCGCCAAAAATACTAATATCGCTATAAATGGAGCAATGTATTGACGAATGATAGCCATAACCGCAAAAACTTGATTCTTGAGTTGATATTATCAAGTATACCATACAAATCTTGTCAGCTATAATGGCTGCCATTGGACACTTAGCTCAAGCTTGAGCGATCGCAAATACCAACAAACACAAAATATAATATTATGAGTGCCTCGCCTGCTGTTTATGAAGCTCTGGCTAAGTCAATTGTTTTTTTAAATCAAAAACCGAACGCGCAAAATGAAGTTTCGCGTTTCCTAGATACTAATGGCTACTATATAGATCGCATATTCGACGACCGAGAAACTGGCTTTTATGCGATCGGCTTCGGTTCATCCAATCCCGAAAACCCGCCCGCCCTGGTATTTAAAGGTACAGATTTCATCGACGGCGACGCTATATTTTCCGACTCCCGAGACATTGGTTTACCTGAATTTGAAAAGAACAAAGATAGTATCAAAAACTGGCTCACAGAAATAGGTCAAAATACTGCTAAAAACCCCAGCAAGTTATTGCCAGATGTCATCGGTCACAGTTGGGGCGGAGCTGTCGCTCAAATTGTAGCGACCGAATACACCTCTATTACCGGCGATATCTTTACTTTCAACTCTCCGGGAGTGTCAGCGAGTACCTTCAACGCTTTTCGGAGAAATCTCAGCAGGGCAGGCAACCAAAATGTCACCCACTACATTGTCAGTGGAGATTTCGTCACCTTGTTTGGCGAAGCATTTATTCCGGGGAAAGTATTTATCCAAAGTTTTACAGACCCGAGTATTAATCCCTTAACTGTTTTGGCAAAACATCGAACTGAAAATTTGTTAACTACTCCGCCAGCGGGTTTTTTGCAGAGGCAAATTTCCGTAGAACAATTAAACAGTCCCGATTTTGCTTATAACAACGACTCAGATTTTAACGAGTTTATCGCTGCGATGAATTTGGCCCTGCCCAATGTGTCAGTAGCCATCAGAACCCGATCGGGTGCAGAGAGTTTGAGAACAGCACCAGAATTTTCTTTTGTGCAGTTAGTCAGACAAATGCAATACGGTTTAGCTCCCTTGCAACCAAATTATTTATCAGGGGACGATCGCAACAATACTGCTACCGGCGGCGCTGGAGAGGATACAATTATCGGCAACCGCGGTAACGATACTCTCAGAGGCAATCGAGGTAATGACAGCATCACCGGTGGTGATGGCGACGACTTCTTGTACGGCGGCAGAGATAATGATTATTTCGAGGGTGGCAACGGAAACGATTTGATTTCCGGCGAGTTTGGCAACGATTTTTTAATTGGCGGCGCGGGGCGCGATCGCTTTGTATTGGAATCCGGCGGCGGAGCAGATGTGATTTTAGATTTTCAAGATAGTGAAGATTTAATTACACTGTCGCGGGGTCTAACTTTTCCTCAAATTAGAGTAACCCAAGGTGGTGACGGAGCTTTAATTACTATCCCGGTTACTGGGGAAATTCTTGCTACTCTTAGAGGCGTAGTGGCAAGCGATCTTACGCGGGTAGATTTTGTATAGCTTTTGTGCGAGAAAAATTTGTACTTTTGGTGGCACGCAAGCGGAGCGAGTTATTGTTTTTTGTAACAAAAAATCTCTGCTAAATATTCTCCTACAAAGCCACGCAATATGACTAATTAATATTGTTAATAAACGGAGTTTACAGTAAACTTAATTAAGTAGCTTAAACACTAATTCCCAATCTAACGACAGGAAATAAAAAAATATGCCCTCCTCCCCCGCCACTTACGAAACTATAGCCAAGCAACTTGCTTACATAGATAACAGCTCCGAGTTTCAAACTTTAGTTCAAACTGGTTTGAGCGGTGCTGGCTACCAAATCGATCGCACGTTTGACGATCCCGGAACTGGATTTCACGCGATCGGCTTAATTTCCACCACCCCAGACAAACCGCCTGTTTTGGTATTTCGCGGCACCGACTCGCTCATAGACGATATTGCCAACGCAGACCCGCGCGGCACCGGTTTCAACCAATTTGAAGCCAACAAACAAGCATTAGGAAATTGGTTGACAGAAATCAGTCAAGATACAGCCAAAAACCCCAGCCGCTTGCCACCAGACCTTCTCGGACACAGCTTAGGCGGCGCCATAACGCAACTAGCCGCCACCGAATTTACCTCTACTATCGGAGATGTTGTCACCTTCAATTCTCCCGGAGTCGATCAGAACACCGTCAATACATTTAAGCAGAAAGCCGGGGCAGGAAAGAATGTAACTCACTACATAGTTAGCGGCGATTTTGTTAGTTTGGGAGGAGAAGCTTTTCTCCCCGGAAAAGTAATTCTTCAAACATTTACTAACCCGATTATCAACCCGCTACTTGTCTTGGACAAGCACACCCAAAACGGTTTGTTAACTGCTCCTCCTCCCGGCTTAACTCAGGCCGAAATCTCTGTAGACCAGTTGAACCGCCCTGATTTCACTTTCACAGATTCCGATTATTTAGAGCTGTTAGCTGGCTTAGACTTTGCACTGCCCGCCTTGGCAACATCGCTGGAATCGCGCAGCAGTTTAGAACAATTAAGAACCGCTCCGGGAAGCTCCTTTTTAGCAAACGTTTTGGCAATGCAAACGGCTCTCGCTCCATCCCAAATTAATAATTTAGTAGGCGACGATGCCAACAATACAGCCTCAGGTTTTGCAGGGGACGATATTCTCATTGGCAATGGGGGAAACGACACTCTCACGGGCAGCAAAGACAACGATATTATCAGCGGTGGCGTCGGCAACGACCAGCTATTCGGTGGCAAAGGGGATGACAATTTGAGCGGTGGAGAAGGAAACGATACGCTGATTGGAGGAAAGGGTGCGGATCTCTTAATTAGTGGCGCTGGACGCGACGTATTGGTGTTAGGAGTTGGCGCCGGTACAGATACATTTATAGACTTTCAAAAGGGTCAAGATTTAATCGGTTTGAGCGGAGGTTTGACGTTCAACCAACTGAAAGTTACTCCAGGCGATTTTATAACGACGATTGAAGTGGCCAGTAACGGCGAAGTTCTTGCCAGTATTACTGGCATTCCAAGTAGTCCGCTAACAGCTAGTGATTTTATTGCGATTTAGTTGGCGGCTGGCAATAAAGATATTCGGTAGGGACACAACATTGTTGTGTCCTTATTTTATCTTCTGAACGCAAGCACACAGAATTTATACTAATTCGACGATTAAAAACATCAATATTCCTCCAGGGGCGGGTTCACCGACATCTCAAAAAAGTAGTGCAGAAATTGGTAAACCCGCCCCGCCCGGATCTGATAATTATAGCGACCGGACTTGAAATTAATCGAAATCGTCCAGTCCAGGCCTGGGCATAGCTGCTAATTTTTTCTCATCTTCTAGGGGCAGAAAGAAAATCGTCAGCATACCGGGAATCACAGCCAGCGCGCTCATCAAAAAATAATTTTGATAGCCGAGATTCGCCTGCAAGTAGCCGCTAAAAACGCCCGGAATCAGCACTCCTGCGGCCATAAAAGCCGTTGTAATTGCATAGTGAGATGCTTCGTATTCAGGGCGGACAGTCCGCATCAAGAACACTGTATAGGCAGCTACGCCAAGTCCGTAAGTAAATTGCTCGATCGAATTTACAGCATAAGCCCATTCAATCCCCGGCTGATTGATTGCCAACAGCCAATACAGCACGTTAGTTGAATTTTGCAGAATTGCCGTCGGCCACATCCATTTTTTCAATCCTTGTTTTGCAATCAAATAGCCGCCCAGCAACCCTCCTATTAACAGAAATATTACCCCGATCGTACCCGATAACAGACCCATGTCCGATGTAGAAACTGCTAATCCTCCTTTCTCCACTTTATCCATTAAAAATGGCGGAGCCATTTTAAACGTCAAGGCATCGCCTAACCTAAAAATTAAGACATAAGTAACAATCCAACCAATTTTATCTTGCTGAAAATATGTTTTAAATGCTTCGATAAAGCTTGTTGTTTGTTGGGGGGTGTCGGATTCCAGAGCGTAATTTCGAGGATAGGGAAGATACCACCGCTGAAAGAGATATATCAGCACAAACATAATCGCACAAATGCCAAAAGCGGTCGCCCATCCGTAGTTAAGCGCAGACACGCTAAAACCCGAACCGAAAAGTGACAGCGGAATGTCTTGATATATTTTGGTGTCGCCTGTATTTCCGGTGACTAAATGCTGTTCGGCCAGTTTCCCGGCTAAGAACACCAATACACCGCTACCGGCAATGACAGCACCTCTATAAGCCGTGTTGCGAACCCCGACAAACAAGGCTTGCTGGTCTTTATTGAGAGTGTTTAAATAAAATCCGTCAATGGCGATGTCGTGAGTAGCTGACACAAAGGCGATCGCCGTAAAGATAACAAGCGATATAATAATCGGTGCCGGCGTTAATACGCCAAAAGCTAAGAAAGCAAACAGAAAAGCACAAATGATTTCGGTTGCTAAAATCCATTTGCGTTTGGTGGAATACAAATCAACAACTGGGCCCCACAAACCTTTTAAAACCCAAGGAAAAGACAACAGACTTGTCAATCCGATGAGTTCGTTGCTAGTTCCCATACCTTTCAAAAAAATCACCGACATTAAATTAACGACGGTGTAAGGCAGACCTTGAGCGAAGTATAATACTGATACCCACAATCCAGCGTTATGCTTTTTTTCCATTGCAGAAATATTTTACCTAGTTACTTATTTGATTTACGGAGTGCGATCGACAATTCCGGTCAATTAAACCGCTTGCATCACAGTATATGTCATTCCGATGCCAGCGGCAGCCATATAAACAGTGTATTTTAGCATCATTCTGGCTCACAAATATTTTCATTTTTGGAAGAAGCCTGCAAAAATTTTTCTCACTTAAAATGAACGAGGTAAGCCCGAACATTCTTGTTCCAGTCAGAAGAGTCATAAGTTCGCAGCAGTTCCAAAGCACTTTCTTCTATCTGATATGCCGTTTTTGGACTATTCACCGGACGTTCCGGACTGTCAGGATTAACAACAATTAAACCTGCATCTAGAAACTGATGCACCGTTTGGCGGCGCACAGCTTCCCGCGTATTTGGCTTATACTTTTTACCGTACTCCTCCTCCATAAATTCCATAATTGGTGTGATTCCCCGAAGTGGAGATTTTGCCAATTCCCAAGCATCCTTTGGCTTGAGATCCAGCAAAGCCAGAAGGGTTAAGGCGGAACGTTCGTTAAACTGACCTTTTGGAAAACCCAGCGCTGCAAGTATTTCTAGAGATTCATCAATACGGTTCTTGATTGTGATTGGGCTATTTTCTAACGGATTGGTCGCGTTAAGCAGTTGTCTCTCGACAAGTCGATCAATCTCCCGCTGTGTAGGAAATATTTCTCCTATTTGTGCGCCAAGTAAAAGTAATTGCTCTACATTAGGATACTTCAAATTGCGTAAATCCGTAGCATTAACTTGAGTATGTCCGTTGAACAGTCGGAAAAACGCATCTACCAAACTCGAATTTAGATAAACGGCCAATCCCTGCGCCAGGGTAAGGTCTAATCCGCGTCCCTGTTGGTGAAAGTAATTCAAATGATTCTCAAAACCAACGCTAGAACTATTAATTTTATTGGCATCCCAGACAACTGCAACAATTCGCTTTTTCTCTTCCTTTGACGAGAAGCGCTTGCTCAAAACATAATGTTCGTTAGGTACGAGGAGTGCAGCAGTTTTTTCCGTGACAGCTAAAGCTTGATGCTTGCTCGTTGCTGTGGGATATTCAACACCGCCAGCCGAGAAGTGTGCGGGATAAATCAGCGGAACTGTACCGTTCTCAGGTTTTAGCCGCAAGTCAGAGCGAACACGAAAATCTACAACTTTTCCGGTAGAAACTGTTAAGCCTAATTCCTCTAGGGTGGAAGTAAATTGAGCTATTTGCTCGACTACTTTCTGGCTGAGAGAATCCGGTAAAATCCGAATAAATTGCTCGGAATCTTTGGGATTAATTAGGGCGGTATAGGGCAGTTGGTGAGACAAAACCAGGTCGTCGCCCGCGCTGCTGCTTGAGGTAATTAGTACAATATCTGGCTGTTCTATTTGTTTGGTGGCGCGCACAATGATAGTTTCTTGCAGCACCGCATCATCGCGAAAGGGCAACTGTCGGGATTCAAAGATGTGTACTTGGCGCAAAGCCATCATTTGAAGGTATACTTTGCGGAAATCTCGAAAGTATAAACCGTTGCAAAAGCTGCGGGGAGTAATCGACACTAATTCACCGTTTGGTTTGAGCAGGTGAGCGGCAGCAACTGTGAAGCCAGCGTAGAGATTGCTGGTTTCTACTCCTATAGAACGCAGCAAGGTTCTGGCTTGGGATTTAGCGTCTATCTTGGCATAGGGAGGATTGATAATTGCATGGGTAAATTCCCGTTTTACTGGTTGTGTAAATAGATTGGGCTGCAACATATCGGCGCTGTCTTGAATAAAATCTATTTCGCGAACCTCACAGGTAAAAGATATCTCAAAATGCTCACATTCAATACTGCATAATTCTAAAGTTTGCTTGAGGTATTCAATCAAAATAGAGTCAATTTCATAAGCTGTAACGTGCAGGCTGTGCGGTTTGTTTGGGCGCTGACAAAGTTCGCAAACAACGGCTGCTAACAGCGAACCAATACCAGCACCGGCATCTAACAGGGATATATCGGGACAGTTAAATTCAAACATTCCCGCCATCAAACTTGCGACTGAGGAAGGTGTTAAAAATTGTCCTTTTTCTCCTCTCTGGCTTTGCTGCAACTTTCGGGTTGCTTCTTGGCGCCAGCCATCCACTAGATCGAGTAAATTGCTTGCAGTTGAGTAGCTGTTACCCGGAAGGGCTAGCGTTTGAAAGTGCGGTACTATCATTTGTTCAAAAAGTGCGATCGCCAGTTTAGTGTATTTTCGCCCAAAATTCCACCGATGTGCAAAAATGTCAAGCGCACTAGAAAATATATAACTTATCCAAAAGTATGTTGACTGTTCATATAGCTAGATCGGGAGGTAGCTAACGATGACACAAACTAAAACCAAGCGTTATGATTTTACTTAAATATCTAGGTCTAAATCATGACAACTATCAACTGGAACGAAGTTTTAGATAGTATTTCAGAGAATGCAGAAGAGCCAGAAGTCGAAGATAGATTTGTCAAACGCCTTCTAAATGCACTTGGATTCAGCTCTGATGAGTGGGTACAACAGTTTAAAACAGGGAAGGGTCCTGCTGATTTTGCTGCTCGCAAGAATCACGATGAGGATAAATTTTCAGTTGCTAAGATTAACCCATACTTAATCATTGAAGTTAAAGGGAGAGTATCAGGAAATGCCATCATTAACTTAGCAGAAGGTACTCCCGCGTACAAAAAAGCTAAAGAACAGATAACAGGTTATCTTCTTGCTCCTAAGTGCCAAACATCTCAATGGGGTATGATCACTAACTCAACAGATATCCAGCTATTCCGCAAACATGGTAAAATCGTATTGCCGGCTACTGACTGCATGAGGATAACCAAAGATAATATTATTGAGATTATTACTAAAATTAAAAACTTGCTGGAAAACGCACCCAAAGCTTTAACAATTTGCATCTATAATGATAAGGGAGGCGTGGGAAAAACTACAACGACAATCAACTTGGCTGCGATTCTTCGACAACAGCACAAAAAAGTGCTTGTTGTTGACTTCGATCCACAACAAGGAGATTTAACCGATTCATTGGGCTTACAGGAGGCAAAAGTTAAATTATCTCAGTGCCTGGTTGATGAAGCATTAAATGTTAAAGAAACTCTTCAAGCATTTAATCTGAAGGATAAAGCAGGTCTATTAGTTAAGGTATTTGATGTCATCCCATCTGATTCAGGATTATCGAAGTTCATGGCTTATGATTATGAAGCACAAATTGAGAAAGGTTCAGCAAGGCTGCGAGATTTGCTTGAGACTTTTGTTCGTAATTATGATTACATCTTAATTGATGCACCTACGAACTGGACTTTTTTTAGTAAAAGCTCTGTGATAGCTTCCGATGTAATCCTCATGCCAACAGAACACAATAACTTTTCATCTTTAAAAAATGCTGCTAAAGTGATTAAAGTATTCTTACCTGAAGTTAAGAAGCTTAGGAAGGACGGTGGCCCTATTGCCTTGCCGATATTTTTCAATAAACATAAAGAAACAGAGGCTTCAATCAAAAGAGCAAATGCAGAAATTAAAGCCATTCTTACACTTAAGAAAGGAGAGAGTTATATTCTCGATTCTAATTTGTTACCCTATTATTGGCCTAAATCTACAAAAACGGTGATTGACCCAACTATATTCAGTGTTCCAGAATATGAAGTTGTTTCTACTGCAGCTTTTTCTCGAAAACCAGCGGTTTTTCTACACAAAAAAGCCGCTGAATATTACTTAAAATTAGCGAAGGAGTATTTTTTGTATGAGTAATTCTGAGAACATCGGTAAGTTAATTAACTTGAAGTTATCTAAAATTGAGTCAGCAGAACCCTGCTCTGAGTCAGAGTTTATCATTGCCGGAGCCGCCGAAGCCGTCTTGCAAGCAGGTAATCGCAATTGGATTCCGATTATCGTTAAAGAAACAGGCGAGTCTCAGTATCAAGTGGTGAGCAATCACTTTGTCTATGCTGTAGCTCAACAAGCCAAATTAGATTTAGTATGGTGTATTGTCATTGACCCAAAACCATCAAATATTGAACAAGCGAAGATTCTAGCGCGAGAAGCAAATCCCCAAGTCAATCTGAGTACAGCATCAAAAGATACTATTATAGCTGTACTTAAATACTTAGTTAAAGAGCATAATTGGAAGAATGTAAAACCCGTTGAAACGGCAAATAAAATTGTAGATTCTAACCGCGAGCAATGGTCAGATTTCACCCCCCTGACTAAGTTACAATGTGGTTTGACTAAGGCGAGATTAGATTTTATTGCTAAAGTATTTTCTATATCACCGCCACCGCCGCCGCCTCCTCCTCCTCAAGCAGTCAGCGTGAAACGTGCATCTAGAGATGAAATTTTTGACCGTCTCAACTATTTATCAACTAATAAAATAGGAGGCTTTGAAACTATCGATCCTGAAAAAACAGCCGATGCTATCTTCACCGCGAATAAAGGCAAGTGGAAAACCCTCAGTCCAATTTCCAAACTTGAATGCGGCATTGATACAGCCAAAATGAAAATCATTAAAACCCTATTTAGCCTGTAAAACAATGTTAAGTGGTGTAGCGGATTCAATTTACTGGCTCAACCGCTATATTGAAATATCGGAAAATATCGCCCATTTTGCCGAGGTCAATTTTAATCTCATTCTCGACTCTCCCAGCGGTATTACTCAACTATTTACTGATCTGCCCACTTAATGTACCATTGTGCGAAAATGTCAAGCGGACGCTCAAACCAAAAGTCCGTAAAGGACTGTTAAACGCTCTCTCACACATTTCTGATGCGAAATACCAAAACATTCTTTTTGTCAAGCTTGTTCCTGATTGGCTTAACAATTAGTTTTCTGCTGACTCCTGGTTGGTTCTCCAACTTCCCATCCCGGGCGACCGCAACTATGCCCCCACAAACCCAAACCGCCGAATTTCGCGCCTTCTGGGTGGACGCCTTCAACCCCGGCTTCAAAACCCCTCAAGAAGTCACAAAATTGATCGCAGACGCGCAGCGGGCAAATGCCAACGCGATCGTCGCCCAAGTCCGCCGCCGTGGCGATGCTTTTTACACCAGTGCGATCGAACCCCGCACCCTCGATCCCAACGTTCCGGCCGGTTTCGATCCCCTGCAAGATTTGATTGACAAAGCCCACGCCGCAGGCATTGAAGTACACGCTTGGATGGTGACGCTGCCGGTGGTTTCGGGCACCAAACTTCCCGCCGGTCACGTTTGGCAACAACACGGGCCTTCAGCCCCCGGCAGCGACAATTGGGCGATGCTGACTTACGGTGGGGAAGCCCAAGGCTATCTCGATCCCGGCCATCCAGACGCCGTAGATTATACTGTTTCCGTCTATTTGGACTTGCTCAAGCGCTACGATGTGGACGGCGTACAGTTGGATTATGTGCGCTACGGTGGGCCGACTTGGGGCTACAATCCGACTGCGATCGCCCGTTTCAATCAGCAAACAGGTCGATCGGGCCAACCCGCACCCACCGATCCCGCGTGGATGCAGTGGCGGCGCGAACAGGTGACAAATTTAGTGCGGAAGCTTTATGTAGAAAGCCTTGCGATTAAACCGCGTGTTAAAATTACTGCCGCCACGATCGCCTGGGGAGACGGCCCAACAAACGATGCAGGGTGGTATCAAACGCAGCCTTACAAAGAAGTATTGCAAGATTGGCGCGCTTGGCTGGAAGAAGGGATCGTAGACATGGCGATGCCGATGACTTACCAGCGCGAGTACAAACGATCGCAAAAACTCGCTTACGACAACTGGATCGAGTACGCCAAAGACCACCAGTACAACCGCCAAATTGCGATCGGCCCCGGCAATTACCTCAACTACATCGAAGACACTCTAGGCCAGATTCGTCGCGCCGAACATCCGTCTGCGAAAGGAAATCACGTCGCAGGTACGGTGCTCTATTCCTACGCTAGCAGCAACGTGTACACGAATGTGGAACTGCGATCGGGCGGTAGCGGTGATTTGCCCCGCCAGCCTTGGAAATACGTTCCCCAAAGCAACGATTTGTTTTACACCGCGCTGTCGCAGCCGAGTCAATACGTTGATGCTGCGACGGGCAAAACCTATGAAACTCAGCCTGTGTGGGCGACAACCGCAGCCGTTCCCGATATGCCTTGGAAGTCGCGGCCGACTACAGGTGCGATCGCCGGAAATTTGCAGCAGTGCGAGCGAACTTGCGACGGTGCCAGCTTGACATTGCAGTCGATCGATGCTGCTGGCGCGGTTCGTCAACTGCGCGCCGATGGTAAAGGATGGTTTGGGGCGATCGAGCTTTCTCCGGGAACTTATCAGTTGAAAGTTGACGGTAGTCAAATTCAACAAACTGTTAATGTTCTCGCAGGTGAAGTCACAAAAGTGAATTTCGGAGCCTCTTAATATCTTTTTAGGGTGCGCCGAGGTGCGCTATTGCGATCGACTTACAGCGTATCCCGGGTTTATAGAACCCATTTAGGATCTTTTTGTTGTCTCACAAGCCTTTGAGGTATCTAGGTTGTATCTGGTTTGATGCCTGTTAGCTTAAAGTCCTGACTCTGGTATTAAATCCTCTGGTAAAACGATCCCCTCAAAACCATATAGTTCGCTCAAGAAGATACCAAATGGGTTCTATAAAGTTTCTAAGATTTCTGACTTAGGGAATCTTACTTTTGCGAGTGAAGCATACTTATCTGCTTCAGAGCGATAGCCAGCCGCACAAGCTACAACGGTAGTAAAGCCTTTGGCAGAAAGACCCAACAGGCGATCGTAATTGACAGGTTCAATTCCTTCCATTGGACAGGTGTCAACACCAAGCAATGCAGCACTGGTCATAAAGTTGCCCAGTGCAATATAAGTTTGGCGGGTTGACCAGTCATTGATATTAAAACTGCGGCCACCCTCAACCAAGTCACTGACGATTAGACTCCGATATCCTGCCATTGCCTCTACCGTCCCGCCCCGCAGCTCGACAGTGCGAGCTATAAAGCGATCGACATCCTCGGCACTGAGATTCTTTTTAATCGCGAACACGACATAATGAGAGCAATCAGTAACCTGTGACTGATTCCAGGAGAGGGGTTTGAGCTGTTCTTTAAGTTCCGAGCTGGTAATAATCAGAAATTTCCAAGGTTGAAGCCCATAAGAAGATGGTGTTAACACTAACGCATCTTCTAAAGCTGTCCAGATTTCTGGAGCAATTGTTTTGGCTGGATCGAACTGTTTGGTGGCATATCGCCATTTGAGATTTTCGAGTAAGTCTGTCGTAGTAATGTGATTCATTTCTTTTACTTAAGAGATTGCTATTAATCATGGTTGAAACGGATAATTACAGGCTGGCTGCAAATAATCCTGGTTCAAATGAAATGATAACGGAAGCGGTCTGCAAAAAGTAGCGAGCAGGTCGATTTTATCCCCCGACAGACTAATTTTTAGCTACTTCCTAATCGCTTTCCAGAATGCTTGCGAGCAAAGCTTGCTGAGCATGCATCCGATTTTCTGCCTGATCCCAAACGCGCGATTGACTGCCTTCAATCACTGCATCGGTAATCTCTTCATCCCGGTGTGCGGGCAAACAGTGCAATACAATTGCATTCTTATCTGCTAACTTCAGCAATTGTTCATTTACCTGATAGGGTTCAAACAAAGGAATCCTGATTTTTGCTTCCTCTTCCTGTCCCATACTCGCCCAAACATCAGTATAAATCACTTGAGAATTTTTAGCAGCAGCTTCCGCATCAGCAGTTACAGTAACTTCTGTTTTTCCCTGAGCAATTGCCTTAGCTTTTTCCACAATCTCAATATTCGGACCGAAATCTTCAGGACAAGCAATTCTGACATTTATCCCGGTCATTGCACAGCCCAACATCAGCGAATTTGCCATGTTGTTACCGTCGCCAAAATAAGTCAGGGTCAATCCTTCTAGCTTGCCAAAACACTCTTTTACTGTCATTAAATCCGCCAGGACTTGACATGGGTGTTCGTCATCTGTCAGCGCATTAATCACAGGAATTTTTGCATAATTGGCAAAAGTTGCTAAGTCCTTTTGCTCGAAAGTCCGAATCGCCAAAATGTCTAAATATCTGTCTAAAACTCTGGCTGTATCTACCAAAGGTTCACCGCGGCTGACTTGTGTAACGTTGGGATTGAGGTCAATTACTTGCCCTCCCAATTTATACATTGCTACCGTAAAACTTACCCGGGTTCGCGTAGAAGCTTTGGAAAATAACAAGCCGAGAACTTTATTGCGTTTCAGCTTGACCATTCCCGATTTTAAACTGGTTGCTAGATCCAGCAAATAATTTAATTCGTCAATGCTTAAATCTGCCAGACTTAATAAATCTCGCCCTTTTAAGGAATCCATGCTTTCCCCCACACACAAATTTTTAACTTTGTCTTAAATCTTAGCCCGCAGAGGCAGGTTTTGTTTCTCTAATCCCTAGTTGACATCTGCGGGTAAGGTTTATGCGGGCAATTGCTCGATCGCGCGATCGATCGAATCGCAACCTTGTTCAACCGTTTCTACCACAGCCAACAGGCCCCGCAATTCCCCAGCGCCGGGGAAACCCTTAGCATACCAGGTTAAGTGCTTGCGCGCTTGGCAGACACCGCTTTCACCTTTATATTCCCACAAAGCCCGCAAATGTTCTTTAGCACATTCGAGACGTTCAATTGGTGTCGGAGGTATCTTTTCTTGACCAGTTTTCAAGAAATAATCAACCTCTCCCACTAAAAAAGGATAGCCCAAAGTTCCCCGCGAACACATCACTCCATCAGCGCCGGTTTCTTCCAGACATCGCATCGCTGCTTCCACTGAAAAAATATCCCCGTTAGCAATAACTGGAATCGATAAAACTTCTTTCACTCGGCGAATCCACTCCCATTTTGCCGGGCCTGTGTAACCTTGCGATCGAGTGCGGCCGTGTACAGTAATCATTTTTGCTCCCGCATCTTCCATCCGCTTGGCAAATTCCAAAATATTAATTTCTTTGTCAGTCCAACCGATCCTAGTTTTAACCGTGACAGGAACATCTACCGCTTCCACAACAGCCCGCACAATTGCCTCGGCCGTTTCCGGGTCTCGCAGCAGGGAAGAACCGCCGCCGTTTTTAGTAATTTTGTTAACCGGACACCCCATATTAATATCAACAGTATCCGCTCCTTCTGCCACAGCTTTCTGGGCCGCTTCTGCCAAGAAATCCGGGCGGCAGTCAAACAATTGAATGCTAATCGGGCGCTCGTTCGGGTCAACTTCCATAATTCTCGGCAGTTGCTTCACGTAGTGCAAACCCGTAGCGTTCACCATTTCCGTGTACATCATCGAATCCGGCGCGTAGCGCCGCACCAGGCGGCGAAATACCAAATCGGTAACGCCGGATAAGGGCGATTGCAGGACGCGACTTTTAACTTCAAAATCGCCGATTTTGAGCGGAGTTGCTAACCTTTCTTTTAATTCGGGAGATAGAGCAAGCATAGTCGATCGCACTTAAATTATAATATCTGTATATTATACTACACTTCAGATTGTTGACAGTTGTTAACTATACTTTTAGCCGATTACTGAGTGACAGCTAAAAGTATATTTAACCTGACCGCAATGCCTATTTTACACATCCCGATCGCCAGAATTTGAATATTGTTAAACCAGGGCCCAAAGCCCAACCTCGACCACATTTAAAACTCTGTGTTGCTTCGATCTATCTATGGGGTGTTGCCATTAATGGGCGATCTACCTACAAAGAGTGTTGTGCAACTCATATTGTTTTTGTTTAATTCTGCCGAATGCTGTGGCTGCCTTCGGCTCCGGCTGCCTTCAGACGACTAATGCTTAAATTTATTGGGATTCTGCAAAAGCCGTACATCAGATCGTTTTAAACTACAATTGGTGGATTCCTGACGACGCCGATCGAACATTAAAAAAATTGTAGAGAATTCCTATGGACGCCGCAGCACTCTGGCAACGCTATCAAGACTGGCTTTACTATAACGAGGGATTGGGACTTTACCTCGATATCAGCCGCATGGGATTCGACGACGCTTTCGCAGCAGCACTGAAGCCCAAATTTGACAAAGCTTTCAAAGACATGGCAGCTTTAGAAGCAGGTGCGATCGCCAATCCCGACGAAAACCGCATGGTGGGCCACTACTGGCTGCGAAACCCCGATTTAGCTCCCACTCCAGAATTAAAACAAGAAATAGTCGAAGGAATATCACAAGTCGAAACATTTGTCAAGAAAGTTCAAAACCGCGATATTAAACCGCCCTTTGCTCCGCAATTTACCGACATAATTTCGATCGGCATCGGCGGTTCGGCCCTAGGCCCCCAATTTGTCGCCGAAGCTTTATCCCCAGACATTCCGCCCCTAGCAATTCATTTTATCGACAACACAGATCCGGCTGGGATCGATCGAATTCTCAACAAAATCAAAGACAAACTCGCCAGCACCCTAGTAATTACAATCTCCAAATCCGGCGGGACTCCCGAACCCCGCAACGGCATGATCGAAGTTCAAAAAGCCTTCGCCGCTCAAAAACTCGACTTCGCCAAACAGGCAGTTGCCATCACCGGAACAGACAGCAAACTAGACAAATTAGCCAAATCCGAAGGCTGGATTGCCAGCTTCCCGATGGCCGACTGGGTGGGAGGACGCACTTCGGAACTCTCAGCAGTAGGACTTTTGCCAGCAGCTTTGCAAGGCATCGACATTCAGGCGATGCTCGACGGCGCTAAAGTCATGGACGAAGCTACCAGAATTCCCGACATTAAAAATAATCCCGCCGCCCTTTTAGCCATGAGTTGGTATTTTGCCTGCAACGGACGGGGCGAAAAAGATATGGTAGTTTTGCCGTATAAAGATTCACTACTATTGTTCAGCCGCTACTTGCAGCAATTAGTCATGGAATCGATCGGCAAACAGGAAGATTTAGACGGCAACACAGTTCATCAAGGAATCGCAGTTTACGGCAACAAAGGCAGCACCGACCAACACGCCTACGTCCAGCAACTGCGAGACGGGGTGCCGAATTTCTTCCTAACATTTATTGAAGTGTTGGAAGACAGGCAAGGCATTTCCCCTGAAGTAGAAACCGGCGTCACTTCCGGAGATTATTTGTCTGGTTTGTTGCAGGGAACTAGACAAGCCTTGTACGAAAATCACCGAGATTCCATTACGGTCACAATTCCCCAAGTCAACCCTCGGACAGTAGGAGCATTAATCGCCCTCTACGAAAGAGCCGTAGGTTTTTACGGTTCCTTGGTGAATGTCAATGCCTATCACCAACCGGGTGTCGAAGCAGGCAAAAAAGCGGCCGCTGCTGTATTGGACTTGCAGCAACGGGTACTGCAAGTGCTCAAAGAGGCCCAAAAACCTCTGTCTGTCGCAGAAATAGCCAAAAAAGCAGGAAAGCCAGAGCAAATCGAGACAATTTACAAAACTCTGCGGCATTTGGCAGCCAACGGGCGCGGCGTAGCTTTGGAGGGAACATTAGCGCAGCCTGCTACTTTAACAGCAAGTTATAAACAGAATTAAACAGTAGAATTAAAAATTAAAAGTGAAATTAGTCACTTTTAATTTTTAAGGTTTAATTTTTAAATTCCCCTCATGCCCTTGACGATTCTGGTTGCTGACGACGATTTCGCGACTCGCTTGTCGATTATCGATTATCTGGAAATTACCGGATACTCTGTAATCCCTGCTGAGAACGGCAAAGAAGCTTTAGGCTTGGTAGATGAATTTCAGCCCCACTTGATTGTTACGGACATTACAATGCCCGAGATGGATGGCTACGAATTCGTGCGGCGAGTTCGGACTCGTCCCGCTTTCCGCTTGCTGCCGGTGATTTTTTTGACGGAACGCACGAGCACGCAGGAACGGATTCGCGGCTATCAGATGGGGTGCGACAATTATCTGGCTAAGCCTTTTGAACTCCAAGAATTGGGGGCGGTAATTCGCTCTTTGCTCGATCGCTACGCTCTAATCGCTCAGGCCCCCTCTCGTTCCCCGGAACCCGAAACGACGCCAACAGAGGCGCGCAACAGAGCCAATGGCAAGCCAGAAGCGGATTTTTTAACTCAAAAGTCAAACACAGGCGATTCCCTACGGGATAGCTCCGCTTCACGGGCATCTCCCAGCCAAAATGCTCCGACTTTGACGCAGCGAGAGCGACAAGTGCTAGATTTGCTGACAGAAGGTCTTTCTAATATTCAAATAGGCTCCCGACTCAACCTCAGCCCTCGAACTGTCGAAAAGCACGTCAGCAGCTTGTTCAGAAAAACTGACAGCAACAACCGAGCAGAACTCGTTCGCTTTGCGATGGAACACCATTTAGTCAGATAACCGCCAACGCTCGCTCGCCCAATAAAATCACCTGCAATTGTCATACAAACATGAATAACAGCATGATTAACAATTACTTAAAAAATCCAAAAATTCTATATGCGATCGCATTAGCAGCTTCCTTAATTTTCTGTATAGCCACGACATCAATGGGAATTACCAAATTTTACAGCGTTTTACAGGGTGGAGAAAACTATAACGATTTCCCTACCAACGGTTTCAGTCTCATCCGACTTTTAATTAACGGTTCCTACTTGATAGCAACAGTTACATATATTGTTTGGATAAAAAAAAACATACAAGTTCCAGCTTTCTAGACATTTGCAAGTATGCAATCCCTTTTCTGGCACTTGCGCTCATAGCTTATCCCCAAAGCAGTGACATTTATTTGTACTTGCATTACGGAGCGATGAGCTTACATAACATCAATCCTTATCTTAATAGTTCCGATACCTTCGTTTCTAACTTATCTCCTTTCCTCCACTGGTTGCAAACTTCTACCTACGGCCCAGTTTCTCTATTCTTTTTTTCGGTATCAGCATTGGCTGTACCTATTAGCCCTTTAATAGCAGTTTATATTTTTAAAATCATCTGCGTCTTGGTACACGCGCTCAATGCTTATTTAATTTGGCGGTTGCTAACAAGTTATGAAAACCGTAACCTCATAACAATGGCCTATTTAGTCAATCCCATGCTATTGAACGAGCAAATAACTAACGCTCACCTTGACGTTTTAGTTGCTAATACATTGATTGTTTTAATAGGATGTATTTATTATCAACGTTATGTTTTTGCAATTTTTGCAATTTGGGTGGGTTTTCTAGTAAAAACCTTACCTATAATTTGGTTGCCTTTAGTTTTTGCTTTTCTGTGCAAGGAGCGTCGGTGGAAAGATTTAGTAGCATCAGTCTTGCTTTCTTTATTAATTATCGCCGTGATAACTTATACGTTTCTGCCAACAGTTTCAGCTTGGAGAAGTCTGTTAAATCCCGGAGCCGCCGGGGCGACAGCTCGATCGTTTCACCATGCTCTCAATTTATTTCTGAATTTTCTGCCCAATGTAAGTGTTGAAACCACGGAAATTATTCTATCATTCTTCAAATATTTTGCGTATTTAAGTTGGATAGTTTACTATGCAGTGACGTTGATTAAATCATTCTTCCACAAAAATGACTCGGAAATTAATTTGGTATCAGATATTGGATGGACGACTCTCACTTTGTTTTTGTTTGCTACACCTTGGTTAATGCCTTGGTATCCATCTATTTTGCTGCCAATTGCTGCTTTGAGTATCAATTCTCCCAAATTTGTATTAACAAGTTTAACTTTTTCTTTGTCACCCAGTATTATCTTGGGAGGGGGAGCTGGAACAACTCTGATATCGCTAGTTACGAGTTTTGTTAGCGTTGTCCCCCCTACAGCATTGCTAATATTCGGGCGAAAAAAGGCACTTTTTTAAATTGATTGCTGGCGGCCAAGTCTTAATTTTTCTTGAGCAATCGCGTACTCCAACAAACCCTCGGAAGCATCGTGCAGCAAATCAATTACTCGATCGAATCCGTCCGGGCCGCCGTAGTAAGGATCTGGCACTTCTTTAAGGTCGTATTTCTGGCAAAAATCGCACATCAGCCGCACTTTATCTTTATACTTTCCTGTAGCATCCAGAGCAAGAATATTGCGATAATTGTCCCGATCCATCGCCAGAATCAAATCAAAATTTTCAAAATCTTTCCTGGTAAATTGGCGGGCTTCGCCTAACAATTCAATGTCTCGCTTCCGCGCCGCCAATGCCATCCGCCTGTCAGGGGGGCTGCCAATGTGATAGCTAGCAGTTCCGGCCGAATCGCAGGTGATACGATCGCTCAAACCAGCTTGTTCAATTAAATGATTCATAATATTTTCTGCTGAGGGCGATCGGCAGATATTTCCGAGACATACAAACAATAATTTATAAGACATTAAATTAGTAATTGGTAATTATTAATTAGTAATTGGTAATTGGTAATTGGAAGGAAGAGGAAAGAAAATTTTTCCTTCCAATTACCAATGTTTCCTGCTTCATACCAATCAACCAGTCATTAGCTATCAAGCCGTTATTAAACATCCATCACCAGTGACTAATGACTAATGACTGATGACTAATGACTGATGACTAATGACTAACCGAAACCGGGGAGATTCAGTCCGCCGGTGAGTTCTTCCATTTTCTCCCGCATCGTCATCGTAGACTTAGCGTAAGCATCCTGCATCGCCACCGTGACGAGTTCAGAAACCACATCAGCACCTTCACCGAGGGCATCCGGCGAGATTTCCACGCGGCGGGGTTCTTGGTTGCCGCTGAGAAAAACCTTGACCAAGCCGCCGCCGGCAGTTCCCTCAATTTCCATTACATCCAACTCTTCTTGGAGCTTTTTAGCTCCTTCTTGAACCTGCTGAGCTTTTTTGAAAGCTTCAGTCAGTTCTTTCATTTTTCCCAGGCCGAAGCCAAATCCTTGTCCTGATTTTGTCATAACTACTTTGTGATGGTGTGTGGGCTGGCAGTCTGCCGTTTCCGTATTACTTCAATGATGCCTTAGAAGGGAAACTCTCCCAGTATTCTAACTTCTGGCTCCAACAACAGCGACCACCGCTGCTCGACTTGCTGTTGAACGTGGCGGATCACTTGAAAAATATCATTGGCCGTTGCCGACCCGCAGTTAAGAATAAAATTAGCATGGCGCTGAGCTACTTGTGCGCCACCGATCTGATATCCCTTCAGTCCCGCTTGTTCGATGAACCAACCTGCTGTCTTGGGGCCGGGGTTGCGGAAGACTGAGCCACAGCTCGGTAAGTGGTAAGGTTGAGTTGTCCGCCGCTGGCTGAAATGGTCATTAGTTTCTGCCATTACTTGCGATCGGTCGAATCCCGGCTGCAACTGGAAAGTCGCTTCTGTTACTAGCCGATCGCCCCCTTGCAGCACCGAAGTCCGGTAGCGGTACTCCAACTCTTGGGGAGTCAGAATTTCCACCTTGCCATCAGGGGATAGGACGCGAGCGCTGACCAGAATATCAGCAGTACAGCCTCTGTGAGCACCTGCATTCATCACCACAGCCCCTCCCACAGTGCCGGGTATGCCGACTGCCCATTCTAGGCCTTTCCAGCCCCGTTTAGCCGCCAACCAAGCGAGGCGGGGAATTGACTCCCCCGCCCCGGCTGTAACTTGACCTGTTTCTGGATTAAAATTGACCTGTTTGAGGTAGCGAGTGCCGACGACCAAACCGGACAAACCCCGATCGCTCACCAACAAATTAGAACCCGCACCCAGCAGAGTCACAGGCACTCCTTCAGAGTCAGCCCAGGCAAAACTCGCTTGCAAAGCCTCCATACTGCGGGGAGCAATGTACCACTCGGCAGGGCCGCCGACTCGGAAGGAAGTCAGGCTTGCCAGCGAAACTTGGGAGTTAATCTTGCAATCAGTTCCCCGCAAAGAAATAGGAGAATACACTCGTCGATTGTCCTTAACAGAGGAGTCATTCGAGATAGTCACCATCTTGAAAATCCTTAAAAATACCTGCGCTCGAAGACGTGGTTGAAAATTCATTTACCTAACTTATGCCGCCTCTTTGAGCGGCCCGCCAGATAGCAGTGTCGGTACAACCTGCACCGCCCTGGCTGTCGATCGACTCTTGTGGATGGGCGATTGAGCTAATCCGGGCGATCGGCTTTTTGATAAAAAGCCATAACCTCTGGAATAATCTGATTCAGATTGCCAGCACCCAAAAACAGAGCCAAATCCCCCGGTTGCAGATTTTCGGTTAAAAACTTACTTACCGACTCCAGGGAAGGCCGAAACTCAACCTCTCGGCCTTCTTTAGCAATCAAATCAGCAACTTGCTGCCCGCTAATCTCTCCTAAATTCGTTTCCCCAGCACTATAAATATCGCAAGCCACAACCAAATCAGCATCCCCAAAAGATTGAGCAAATTCTGGCAAAAATGTCAGAGTCCGGCTGTAACGGTGGGGTTGAAAAATCGCAACCACTCTTCGGGATTTGGGATTTTTTTCGCTACCTTCGATGCGCAAGCGAGCCGCCGCCAAGGTGACACGAATTTCGCTAGGATGGTGGGCGTAGTCGTCCACAAACAGGATGTCATTGTGAAAACCCCGCACCTCAAAACGGCGGCGAGCTCCTTCAAAGCCAGCAATAGCTTTGGCAATCGCCGAAAACTCTAACCCCAACAATCGACCCACGGCTACCGCAGCTAGTGCATTGCTGAGATTGTGTTTGCCTAGCAACTTCAACTCCATTTCCCCTAGGAAAGCTCCTCGCTCCCAAATGTGGGCCTTGGTGCTTTCAGCTCCGTACTCCACGCCCGAAGCCGTGTAGTCAGCACCGCTGTCCGGCTGCAAGCTATAACTGACATGAGGCTGAAGGCAGTCTTTGACGATTTGGTCGTCAATGCAGCCCACCAAGGTTTGACAGTTTTGGGCAAACACCTTAAATGTGTCTATTACCTGGTCGAGGGTATCGTAATGGTCTGGATGATCCAGTTCCACATTCGTCACTATGCCAATTTTGGCTACCAGCTTGACGAGAGAACCGTCGGATTCATCAGCCTCGGCAACTAAGTAGGGGCCTGCCCCCAAACGGGCATTGCCTTCCCAAGCATTTACCTCGCCTCCTACTACGATCGTCGGGTCTAGACCCGCCGCCATCAGCATGAAGCCGATTAAGCTGCTAGTAGTAGTTTTGCCGTGAGTCCCCGCTACGGCTATGCTTTGGTAATCTTGAATTAACGCTGCCAACACATCCGATCGATGAAAAATCGGACAGCCCAAATCTAAAGCAGCTCGATATTCGGCATTTGCCGGGTGAATTGCCGTCGAACATACTACTTGAGGTAATCCCGGAATTGCTTGGGCGTTTGAACCGTTGCCGTTGAATTGGAGAGCTTCGGCTGTCGCGACAGAAGCCCCTACCGTACCAGCGACTGCCGAGGATACGGCCCTTTCCTGTGGCCCGCGGTCGGGACTGCTACCGTTAAAGGCCGTTTGAAATAATTCAAAATTGCTGGCGTCTTGACTCCAAAAAATATGAGCTCCCATTCCTTGCAAGCGCTCGGTTATGTGACTCGATTTAATGTCGGAGCCGTACACAGGCAACTTGCGTTTAGCTAGAATGTAGGCAAGGGCTGACATCCCAATCCCGCCAATGCCGATAAAATGAAATGGTCTACCGCTGAAATCAACAGAACTCGGCATCTTTGCTCCTCACACACCACACCACGCCAATAACACGCGATATCATATCAAGAATTGTTTTTTCAGGATACAGTTCGCTAGAGATTTTGTACAAAATTCTCTGCGCGTCCCTTGATTTGCGGGACTTGTAGAGATATTTGTCTTGTATCCTATATGACTTACTACCGAGTAGTTTTCCGGAACAGTCACAGCTCGAAAATTGCAGAGAACAGAAAACGGGGTCTGGGGTCTGGATCAATAGACTAATTTTGGGTAGTTGCATACTCCTGCATTCTTTCTATTTCTATCCGCCTGCTGTGCTGGGATACGGCAGCAAGAGCCCCACAACTTTTTTACCAAGATTGAGGGAAAACCCATAAGGATTTACAAACACTACCACGTATGACAAAATTTCGCTCATTTTATAGTCATAAATCTACTTTTACGGTCATTTTCTCCTGAAAGTCAGAGATTGACACGATCGCAGCTATAGTATATATTTTTACTTGATTGTATGTATACAAGTTATGCAGTTACTCGAAATAGTCCAAAAGCCATTAATCAAACCAATGATTGGGTTCGATCGAGAAGCCGATCGAGGCTCTTGGCAGTCCTTAAAATTTTTACCAATCCGCTAAGTATATCTACTGTCAAAACTTTGTCGCCCGCCAACAAACTAATGCTCGGGCGGTCGATAACCCACTCTAAACAAGTTGGGATTAATATTGGTAAGGTTAATCATCCAGTCCTAGACGCACTCCGACGCTCGGAAACCGGTTTTTTAACTCTGATTGAAGGTTTGAAGAAGTAAGGGGGTTAACAAAATCGGTTTTAGCGTCCAGGACTCGTCCTGGACGCTAAAACTCCGGTCCTCCAGGGGTTGGTCTCCGATGTGAAGCGAGGGTTTTGTAATAAACGAGCTTATGTTTAAAAGCGTACAAACATAAAATTTGCGCGATGTCTGTATTAATCCTGATTTTTGGGAAATATGGGGAAAATAGCGATTTTGGGGGGGACTTTTGACCCGGTTCACTGGGGCCACGTGTTGGTTGCGGAGACGGCTGCAAGTCAATTTGGTCTCGATCGAGTCATTTGGGTACCCGATCGCTCTCCTCCTCACAAGTGGCGCCCGGATTTGGCAAGTTTTGAGCGACGGCGGGAAATGCTCGCTCTCGCGATCGGCGATCGCCCTGACTTCCTACTTTCGCCGCCGGAGGCAAATGCCTCGGAGAGTTCTTTTGCGATAGACACCCTGCTGTATTTGCAAAAATTGTATCCAGGCGATCGCTGGTACTGGATTATTGGTAGCGACGCACTCCTTACTCTCCCCAAATGGCATAGGTGCGGCGAAATTGGCGGGTTGTGCGACTGGTTGGTGGCCCCGCGTCCGAGTCAGGGAGGGAAAACAGGAGAAAGCCGGGAGATTGGGGGAGTGTCCGAGTGGGGAGATTGTCCGAGTGGAAAGCCCCTCGATTCCGGGGACACGATGCTGGTTCAGGCAAATGCTGTTGGCCGGCGAGTTGCCGAACAAATGGCTCTTTTGGACGTGGATATTCGCTGGGAGGTGGTGTCCATGCCTGCGATCGAGATTTCGTCGAGCCAAATCCGCCGTTGCTGCGCCGAAAGTCGCGACCTCCGCTACTTAGTCCCGGAAGTTGTCCGGGCTTATATTGCGGCCCATCAGCTTTACCAGTAACCAGCGGCCGAATGCCGAATGCCGAATGCCTTCTGGGTTGCGATTTCGGCGTTCTAAAAAAGTTCCAGCTTTTTTGATAAACACAAAAAGTTAGAAAGGATCGACCTTTGCGATATGATCTTGTCTCATAAGTCAATTCTTAAATTTTTCCAAAATTTAAGCCTGAGCAAGGGGCTGCCATCATTAGGAGGTACAAGGTGATTAGAGTCGCGATCAATGGTTTTGGACGTATCGGCCGCAGTTTTGCACGCTGCTGGTTGGGCAGAAAAGATAGCCAGCTAGAACTGGTAGCTATTAATGACACTTCCGATCCGAAAACTAATGCCCACTTGCTGAGATACGATTCCATGATGGGAACGTTGAAGGATGTGGACATCAGTACGGATGAAAATTCGATTATTCTCAACGGCAAGACAGTTAAATGCGTGAGCGATCGCAATCCGCTCAACCTGCCTTGGAAAGATTGGGGTATTGATCTGATTATTGAAGCAACCGGCGTCTTCGTTGACCAGGCTGGTGCATCGAAGCATATCACGGCCGGTGCTAAAAAGGTGCTGATTACAGCTCCCGGTAAGGGGCCTGAGGTCGGTACTTACGTGATGGGAGTTAACCACCACAACTACAAGCACAGTGACTACACTGTCATCAGCAATGCTAGCTGTACCACTAACTGTCTAGCTCCCGTGCTGAAGGTGCTTCACGAAAATTTTGGCATCGTCAAAGGCATGATGACCACTACCCACAGCTATACTGGCGACCAGCGCTTGCTGGATGCCAGCCACCGGGATTTGCGGCGGGCCCGGGCTGCTGCGATGAATATTGTGCCGACTTCTACCGGAGCGGCCCAAGCTGTGGCTTTGGTGATTCCAGAATTAAAGGGTAAGTTAAATGGCATCGCCATGCGCGTGCCGACTCCTAATGTGTCGGTAGTTGATTTTGTGGCTCAGGTAGAGAAAAAGACTTTTACCGAGCAGGTAAATCAAGTTTTCAAAGAAGCGGCCGAAGGCCCCATGAAAGGGATTTTGGAGTACAACGATTTGCCTCTTGTTTCTTGCGATTATCGCGGAAACGATGCTTCTTCGATCCTGGATGCCAGCTTGACGCTAGTTATGGATGGCGACATGGTGAAGCTGTTGTCTTGGTACGACAATGAGTGGGGCTACAGTCAGCGGGTGGTTGACTTGGCTGAATTGGTCGCCCAAAGGTGGGAAGCCTAGTACCCGAAGGCAGAAGGGATTAGTCATTCGGCCGAAGGTAAAAATGCTGATATTTTGTACTTTTGAGTCGATTTCTAGCTGACTGGTTATTTCTGTTTTCGAGCGGTAGAGACTTTTGGCAGTTGATAGTTGGCGAGTAGAAAATGAAATATCGTAGGGACACGGCAGTGCCGTGTCCTGCGGCCGATATCCGTATGCTGCTACTCCCAGCTATCGATCAAACTTTTTGCAATAATACTTCGATCGGGCTTTCGGGTCTGCTTGATGATAAATTAGTTGTTTGTTTGTAGTAAGCGCTTAAAATTGCTTTGGTTAAGTTCTAGGAAAATCCCAAATATTAAAAAAATAAAAATTCCGACTATAAAAGTTAAAAACCTGAAAAAATAGCAACAGCTACGGTACAGTGTTGAAAACAAAATGTGATATGAAAAAAGCGTTAATTAGCGGTATATCAGGTCAGGATGGAGCTTATTTAGCTAAACTGTTGCTCGATCGAGGTTATGAAGTTTGCGGCACCTCCAGGGATGCCCAAATGTCTAGTTTCGGAAACCTGGCCCGTTTGGGCATCCGAGACAGAGTGAAACTAGAATCCATGTCTCTCAACGATTTTCGCAGCGTCTTGCAGGTACTAGCGAAAATTCAGCCCGACGAAGTGTACAATCTAGCAGGTCAAAGTTCCGTCGGTCTGTCTTTTGAACAACCAGTAGAAACCCTCGAAAGCATTGCCACAGGCACACTGAATCTGTTAGAAGCAATTCGGTTTACAGGCGGAAAAATTAAACTTTACAATGCCAGTTCTAGCGAATGTTTTGGGGATACCGGAGGCAGTGCAGCGGATGAAAATACGCCTTTTCGCCCCAGAAGTCCTTACGCGGTAGCGAAAGCAACGGCATTTTGGGAAGTAGCGAATTATCGGGAAGCTTACAATTTGTTTGCATGTTCTGGTATCCTGTTCAATCACGAGTCCTCGCTTCGGCCGGAGAGGTTTGTTACCCAAAAGATTGTATCTGTTGTGTGCCGAATTGCTGCGGGCAGTTCCGAAAAACTGCATTTGGGAAATATTTCAGTGCAGCGGGACTGGGGTTGGGCGCCGGAATATGTGGAGGCGATGTATTTGATGTTGCAGCAGGAAGAACCGGACGATTATGTAATTGCCACAGGTGTAAGTTATCCTTTGGAGGAGTTTGTGCAGACAGCGTTTGTTTCTGCGGGTTTGGATTGGCAGGAACATTTAGTAACCGATGCGAGTCTTTACAGACCGACGGAGATTGCTGTAGGGAGGGGAAATCCGGGTAAGGCAAAAGAAAAATTGGGCTGGGAGGCAAAATATAAAATGCCCGATGTGGTGCGGATGATGGTGGAAGCGAGGATGGGTAAGGTGTGAGGATTTTTTCAGAAAATATAGCTCTTTGTTTGCAATAAATACCTGTTGTGAATTATCAGCGGTTGTGTACCCTTTTCAAGATGTGAAACAATGCAAGTAGTTATATTAGCCGGCGGTTTGGGGACACGTCTCCGAGAAGAAACAGAATTTCGTCCCAAGCCCTTAGTTGATGTGGGCGGGCATCCGATACTATGGCACATTATGAAGACATATGCCCATTACGGTTTCCGGGACTTTATTGTATGTTTGGGCTATCGCGGCAACATGATTAAGGAGTATTTCCTGAATTATGAAGCCATGAATAATGACTTTACTATTTGCTTGGGCCGCCAGAATTGCATTACTTATCACGATGATCACAAAGAACAAGATTTTAAGGTGACACTGGCAGAAACTGGCTCGGACACTATGACTGGGGGGCGGGTGAAACGTGTGGAGAAATACATTACTGATGATACCTTTATGGTGACATACGGTGATGGAGTTGCTGATATCGATATAGGAGCTTTGGTGAATTTTCATAAGGCTCATGGTAAGCTGGCAACTGTTAGTACAGTTCGTCCGATATCGAGATATGGTATTTTAGATGTGGACAACCAAGGCAAAGTTCTGGAATTTACGGAAAAACCTCAAATAGATGGCTGGGCTAGTGCAGGATTTTTGGTACTTCACCGCAGCATATTTGAGGCTTTGAGCGGGGATGATTGTTTTTTTGAGCGAGAGCCACTAGAGCGGTTAGCGGCCCAGGGACAATTGATGGCGTACCGCCACGAAGGTTTCTTTTTTGCGATGGATACTTACCGCGAGTATAAATATTTGAACGAACTTTGGGATAATGGAGAGGCTCCTTGGAGGGTGTGGGAATGAGTGAATTTTGGCGCGATAGATCGGTATTGGTGACAGGTTGCACTGGCCTTTTGGGTAACTGGTTAGTAGCTGAGTTGCTGGAAAGAGGAGCCTTGGTAACGGGATTAGTCCGTGACTTGGTACCCCAATCTCGACTTTATGCTGGAGAGTGGTACCGGCAAATTAATACCGTTCGCGGTTGTGTCGAAGATTTGCCGACGGTAGAACGAGCGATTAATGAGTATGAAGTAGATACGGTGTTTCATTTAGCAGCTCAGACCATTGTGGGAGTTGCAAATAGAGAGCCGTTGGCAACTTTTGAAACGAATATTAAAGGCACTTGGAATATTCTAGAAGCTTGTCGCCGGGTTGGAGGTGTGAGTCGAATTGTCATAGCATCCAGCGATAAAGCCTATGGAGACCAGCTAGTGTTGCCTTACAGCGAAACAACTCCGCTGCAAGGAGAACACCCTTATGATGTTTCTAAAAGCTGTGCTGATTTAATCAGTCGGACTTATTATGTTACCTATGGTTTGCCGGTTTGCATTACTCGCTGTGGGAACTTTTACGGCGGCGGAGACTTGAATTTTAATCGGATAGTTCCATCTACAATTCGCTCGGCCTTACGAGACAAGCCGGTAGTCATCCGCAGTGATGGCACTTTTATCCGGGACTATTTCTATGCGAAAGATGGGGTTTTAGCTTATCTCCATTTGGCCGAACAAATGGACAGGAAAGAAATTTTGGGAGAGGCATTTAATTTCAGCAACGAATTGCAAATTTCAGTGCGGGGAATGGTAGATAAGGTTTTGGAATTGATGGACAAGACTCATTTAGAGCCTGTCGTATTGAATCGTGCTAAGAATGAAATCAAACATCAGTATCTCTCGGCAGATAAGGCGCGAAAAATGCTCGGTTGGGAGTCTAAGTATCCTCTAGAAGAAGGGTTGAAAGAAACAATTGAATGGTATGAAAACTTTTTGAAAGAGGAAAACACCTGTGTCATCAGCGTGTGATTGAGGGTTTCTGTGACTCAGGTTTTAATTTTATTTCTCTTATTTGATAGTCAAGGGGTATAATTCTGTGCCATCTAAATGTCGTTTTTGCAGTCACCCATTGGAGCATACTTTTGTAAATCTGGGGATGTCGCCGCTGGCGAATGCTTTTCTATCTCAAGAGCATCTGAATTGTGCAGAGAAATTCTATCCGCTTCATACTTATGTCTGTGCTAATTGTTTTTTAGTGCAGTTAGAAGAGTTTGAATCCCCGGATAGCATCTTTAGCGATTATGCTTATTTTTCTTCCTATTCAGACTCTTGGCTGCGCCACGCCAAGAATTACACTGGTTTGATGGTGGAGCGCTTTGGATTTGACGAAACCAGTCAGGTAATTGAACTCGCTAGCAATGATGGCTACTTACTCCAGTATTTTCAGCAGAAAGGAATTCCTGTATTGGGGGTTGAACCTGCTGCAAATGTAGCTAAGGTGGCTGAGGGAAAAGGGGTTCCAACTTTAGTCAAGTTTTTTGGAGTGGAAACGGCTAAAGAGTTGGTTTCACAAGGCAAACAGGCAGATTTGTTGCTGGGCAATAATGTGTTGGCTCATGTGCCTGACTTGAATGATTTTGTGGCGGGGATGAAAATTATCCTGAAACCCAATGGCATATTGACAATGGAGTTTCCTCATGTATTGCAATTAATTCAACACAAGCTGTTTGACACGATTTACCACGAGCATTTCTCTTATTTTTCGCTGTTGACGGTTGAGAAAGTTTTTGCAAGTCACGGTTTAACTTTGTTTGATGTGGAGGAATTACCTACGCACGGCGGTTCTCTGCGGATTTACGGGAGGCATGAGGATTTTGATAGTATAGCAGTTGGCGATCGCATTTCCCAACTGAAAGCTAAGGAAGTGCAAGCAGGGCTAAATCAGATTGAAATTTATGTAGGATTTTGCGAACAGGTTATGTCTACGAAGCGCCAAATGCTCAGTTTCCTAATTGATGCCAAAAACCAGGGCAAATCAATTGCGGGCTACGGTGCGCCGGCGAAGGCTAATACGCTGTTGAACTATTGCGGTATCCGCACGGATTTGATTGATTATACGGTGGATTTAAGCCCGCACAAGCAGGGTTTGTTTTTGCCGGGAACTCAGATTCCGATATATCATCCAGATAAAATTCGGGAGACTAAACCGGATTATTTGGCTATCTTGCCTTGGAACATCAAGGATGAGATAGTAAGTCAGATGGATTATATCGGCGAGTGGGGAGGTAAGTTTGTGGTGTTGATTCCTCAAGTCGAGGTAATAGGATGAAGTTTACTGAAACGAAGCTTAAGGGAGCTTATGTTATTGAGGTAGAGCCCCTAGCAGATGACAGGGGATTTTTTGCCCGCAGTTGGTGTCAAAAGGAGTTTGCAGAACATGGATTGAATCCTAATTTAGTGCAATGCAATATTTCTTTTAACCTGAAAAAAGGTACTTTGCGGGGGATGCACTATCAGGCAAAACCGCGCGAAGAAGCAAAGTTAGTTAGATGTGTAAAAGGCGGAATTTATGATGTAATCATAGATTTGCGTCCAAACTCGCCTACTTTTAAAGAGTGGTTTGCGATAGAGCTAAACTCCGAAAATCGCAAGATGATATATATTCCTGAAGGTACGGCTCATGGCTGTCAAACTTTGGCAGATAATACGGAGGTTTTTTACCAGATGTCGGAATTTTATTATTCTGAATTAGCCAGGGGAGTGCGGTGGGATGATCCAACTTTTAGTATTGATTGGCCGGAGATATCTCAGCGCGTAATTTCGGAAAAAGATAGCAATTTCCCCGATTTTGTGCTATGAAAAAAGTCCTGGTTACGGGGGCAGGGGGTTTTGTTGGCAGACACTCGATCAACACGCTGGTGGAACACGGGTTCGAGGTTCACGCTGTCGCTTCTAAGACTTTGCCGACTTTAAGTTCTGACTGTACATGGCATCTGGCAAATTTGTTAGATCATACATTCATTAAAGAGGTAGTTTGTCAAGTAAAGCCAACACATTTGTTGCACTTTGCCTGGTGTTATACTGTACCCGGCCAATATTGGAAATCTGAAGATAACTTTTTGTGGGTGCAGGCAAGTTTGGAATTATTGAGGCAATTTCGAGAGCAAGGTGGCGAGCGAGTAGTGATGGGTGGAACCTGCGCCGAGTATGATTGGAAGTATGGTTATTGCTCGGAAGTTGTAACGCCGAGAAATCCAGATACTCCCTACGGTATCTGTAAAAAAGCTTTGCAGGAGATAGTGAACTCCTATTCCGAGACGACAAGTCTCAGCAGTGCTTGGGGACGTATTTTCTTTCCCTACGGTGATTACGAGTACCCAAATCGGCTGGTTTCTTCAGTGATTCTTTCTCTGTTAAAGGGAGAGGCTGCTCGCTGCTCTCACGGTAATCAAATCCGGGATTTTCTGTATGTACAGGATGTTGCTGATGCTTTTGTGGCTCTGTTAGAGAGTGAGGTGACGGGTCCTGTTAATATTGGATCGGGACAGCCGATCGCCATTAAAGATGTTGTTTATAAAATAGCAGCTCTAATCGGGCGATCAGATTTAGTGCAGTTAGGTGCTATTGCGTCTGCCGCGAAAGAAGCGCCTTTGTTAGTGGCTGATGTGACTCGTTTATCGAATGAGGTAGGCTGGCTGCCCAAATTTAATTTGGAAATGGGATTAAGGCAAGCTATAATCTGGTGGAATAATTCAAATTATACAGGATTAAAAATTGAGTAAAAAGTGATGCTAACAGATACAAAAAACTATAAATATTTCGCCGTAAATGGATCTTAAGTATGCAGAGATGCCCTGTTTGCAATTCTAACTTAATAGCCCCCTTTTTGGTTCGAGGTAGCGTACCCGTCCACCAAAACTTAGTGATGGCAGATATAATATCTGCTAGACAAATAAATCGCGGCAATCTAACTCTAGCAGTTTGTGAAGACTGTGGATTTATTTTTAATCAGGATTTTGATGGTGCCAAGTTAAGCTATGGAAAGGAGTATGATAATACCCAGACTTATTCGCCATCTTTTGAGAGTTATATTTGCGAACTTGCGCGCTCTCTAATCTATGATAAAAACGTTCAAAATTGCTCGGTTGTAGAAGTTGGCTGTGGCAAGGGTTCATTTTTAAGAAAGCTAGTAGAATCAGAGGAATGGGGAAATACTGGTTATGGATTTGACCCAAGTTATGTCGGGGCAGAAACTGTTTTTGACGGTCGCCTGAAGTTTGAGAAGCGTTACTATGACTCAGAGTGTGCTAATATTCATGCTGATGTAGTTGTTTGTCGTCACGCGATCGAACATATTCCCGATCCTTTGAGCTTACTCTTTTCTGTCCGACAAGCTTTGGTTCATTCTCCTCAAGCTCGCGTTTTCTTTGAAACGCCTTGCGTCGAGTGGATACTCCGCAATCAAGTAATATGGGATTTTTTCTACGAACACTGTTCCTACTTTACGGCACAGTCTCTAGCGACGGCTTTTGAAGTATCTGGTTTTCAGGTTGAGAGCGTAGAGCATATATTTGAAGGGCAATATCTATGGTTAGAAGCTACGATTCCGACCCAAAAACCTGCGGTTACTAAAAAACCAGCATTCATTTCAATTTTAGCTAACCAGTTTGCTAGATCAGAACGAGAACTGATCGGCAAGTGGGAAATTAAGATTCAAGAATTAGCTAGCCATGGAAAAGTGGCTCTTTGGGGGGCTGGAGCTAAAGGTGTAACTTTTGCTAATACTATCGATCCAGATCGTAAATGGATTGACTGCATTATTGACCTGAACCCTAATAAACAAGGTAAATATATCCCTGGGACTGCTCACCCGATTGTCAGCTATCAGGATATAGCCATTCGAGAAATTACAACTGCTATCTTGATGAACCCGAATTATTATCAAGAAAACCTAGTATTATTAAAGGCATCCAATTTAAACATTGACCTATTAGTGGAGTAAGTTATGAAATTGACAATTGATACGGCTGAAAAAACACTAACTTGTGAGATTGATCACCAGAAGCAGGTATTAGACCTTTACACAAAAGAAGCTTTTGAACTGATATCGCTTCAGTGGGTTAAAGTTGGATGGAATCAGAAATATTCTTACACATTTAGTTGGTTTGGTCGCCCTTTGCTGCAACTCCCTGAAGATTTGATTCGCATTCAGGAAGTTATCTATCAGGTTAAACCGGATGTAATTATTGAAACCGGGGTGGCTCACGGTGGCTCGCTGATTTATTATGCTAGCCTTTTTAAAGCAATAGGCAAGGGTAGGGTTGTAGGAGTTGATATTGAAATTCGCCCCCACAATCGCCAGGCTATAGAGGAACATGAACTGTCATCGTTCATTACTTTAGTGGAAGGCAGTTCTACAGATATCAGTATTCTAGAGCAGGTGAAAAAACTAGTAACTCTAGGGGAGACTGTCTTGGTGATTCTTGACTCGTGTCACACAAAACAGCACGTTGCTGACGAGTTAGAGGCTTATTGTAGTTTTGTAACACCAGGCTCCTATATAATTGCCACCGATGGGATTATGAAGGATTTGTATGATGTGCCGAGGGGAAATCCTGAATGGACTTGGGATCATCCTACTGCCGCCGCGGCTGAGTTTGCGGAGCTGCATCCTGAGTTTGTGCTGGAGCAACCTAAATGGCCGTTTAGCGAGAGCGATTTGACAGACAATGTGACTCACTGGCCTGGAGCATGGTTAAAGCGTACTTAAATCTGGTCTATTCATAGTGTGAGTACCTTGCTCACACTAACTTGTGAAAAAAACACATCAACGAATTTCCATCTGATTTAAGAATTTAACTATCTGATTATAAATAAACCGCCAATCGCAATCATAGTTGTTATTAATACCATCAGTAATATTTTCGTTAGGAACTAATACTTGCGCTTTTAAGTTTTCTCTAAAAGTCGCATGGCTTAGGTGATTGCCAAAGGTATTCATCATAAAGGTAGATGCGTGAACGACAATATTCGGATGATTGGCTATCCATGATGAAAAAGTCATACCAGCGCCCAAGCTAGTTATACCTACCTCTATAGCTTGAGTCCACCAAACAACTGTTTCAAAAGTGGTAGCACCGATTGCACTGTATGTATTGATAGTAGGAGGGATAAGAGCAAGTATTTCTTCCATTATGGCTTTCTCCTTTTCAATTATAGACCAACTCGTACTTAGAGAGTTCTCTTTTCCTGTTAGAGACCACCCATCAAACACAACTCCCAAATTTGGAAAATCTGAAGATAGGCTTTTGATGATATTTGCTATTCCTTCTGCTTGACCTAACCATACCCTACTACTGGTGCGAATTTGGACACCCAAAAGTGGAAAATGTTTCTTAGCTTGTTTTACTTCTGTCAAAAAATCTTGAGAACAATTTTTGAGGGAAACATGGCATACTCTCTTTACTAATTGCTCCTTAATAAATATACCATTTGCCCTGAAAGCAACATAATTATTATCTAATATAGTTTTAAAAAGATCCCAAACATTTTCAACTTCAATGAACTTGTTAGCAGGAATTTCCGGGAAAACTTCTCGACAATTGAAGTAGTCCCCAGGCCCAGTCAGGATTTTATCAAGTTTATGCTGGATTTCATTCTCTATGAGAACATGAATACCTGCTAAGTCTTGCCACAAATAATGTCCTATATTGAAGCCTAAACCTATAACATCGACTACTTGTTTAGCTTCTGTTGATATATATTGTAGAACTTGCTGCCAACAGCTCACCATATAACTCTTGAACTTATTGATACTTTCTACAGAGCGCGCGAAACCAACTAACACTGGATTTAGATGAATAATTAGCTCTAATCTTGGTATATAAATTAACAATTTTTCACCGTTTGGGCAGCCTGTCATCAAATAAAATATTTCCCTTCCTACAAAGCGATAAAGAAAACCTTGCAAATCGTGGTGTCCCACTTCTTGATGATTGATAACGAATGATTGATTAGACCTAATAATCTTGCCACTGAAAGGACAAACTGCATAAACGTAACCAGTTTCTACGAGAACTTGCTGATACGGCAAAGTTAGTCTCATGGGCTGATGCAGATGTTTTGGATGATCGGCAAAACTCTTGATGTAAATTTCTTGCAAGAGAAAATTGTCTTGTGCTATTAGTTGCACATTCGCTAGCGACAGCCCCATTTTTTCCAGATATTTCTTATCATTAGAATTTTCTAATGTATGTGTAATGATTTTGTATCTGCTTGTTAGCCTGAAATATTCCTCGGCTGCTTTTGGTTTGATTTCTGCGTGGCAATCAATATTAGTTTCATTGAGTGGGTTGAGTTGATTCAATTCATTCCATATCTGATCGCAAACATTCCCATCACTATCGACTGGAATCTGTGGTGTTTTTTGAAGACAAACTATAGCCTCGTCTATCAGACCTTGTTGTGCCATGAGTATCGATAAGTTATGATGATAAGTCACAGCACTATTAATTGATGTGTTGAGCGCCTCTGAGGAGCAAGCAAGTACCTCATCTAGTAGTCCCTGTTTTAACAAACTTATTACTAACTCAGAGTAAATATTCGTTTTTTCAGGGATAATTTCTATAGTTTTTCGGTAGCAAGAAAGGGCTTCTTCTAGCCTATTGTTTTTAGCAAAAAACATCCCAACCTGTACAGCTTTTTGGTAAGCAGCGATTGCATCAGTAGATTTGCCTTGCCTTGTTAGCGCTTCACCTAAGTAGTAGTAAAGTATATATGACTCTGGATTCAGGGAGATAGCTCGTTGATAGCAAGCAATTTCCTCTGCTAAGTATTCATGGCTAATTTCTAACTCGCGCCAGCGACAAGCTATCTCGTTTTCGATATACGGATACTTAGTTAAAACGTACCCAAACTCCTGTGAACTTCGGAATGAACTGAGGATAATCTGGCGGGATATCGCACCATCCTGGAGATTTTTGGAATATGTTTCTTTCTCATTCGCCTGGGGTTCGCGCTTCAAATAGGCGCGGTAAACTTCTTGCACAAAATTTGACTCGGTGAGGGAGTCAGCAGCTTGTAAAAAAGCTTCATCGTTGATTTGAGGCAGATCCATTTCACACGCATCTTTCTGGCGTTTTTGGAGCAGGATTTTTCCCGTATCTGGATGGGAGCGTAAAAGTTCTAACTTGATCTGCGTCCAACGATATAAAGTTTGTCCTAACTGTTGATAAGACTCATAAGAATTTGGATTTAGTTCACAAGCAAGACGATAGCAGTCAATCGCCTTTTCCCACATCTCAAGTTTTACTAATGTCTTTCCTAGCTGCCAGTAAACTTCAAAGCTCTCGGGTTTAAGTTCCAATAATTTATAGTAAGATTCCGTATGATCTGGATTTAGCTCAATGGCTCTAAAGTACGATGCGATCGCCCCCTCCAAGTCCAATTTAGTTCGCTGCTGCAGGACCTCCCCCAACTTATTGTGAACCCAGTCCGCCTCTGGGTTCAGATTGCTCGCTTGCCGGTAACTCGCGATCGCTTCATCTAGCTGACCCAGTTTAGCTAAGCTCTCGCCTAAGCCGCAGTAAGAACCAAAATGTTGCGGATTGAGTTCAATGGCTTTACGGAAAGCGGCTGCGGCCTCCTCTGGTTGCAGTTGCTGAGCTAGAGCATCTCCTAAATGGTGGTAAGACCAAGAGAAATCCGGGTTGAGTTCTATAGCGCGACGGTAAGCTGCAATCGCTTCCTCCAGCTTGCCTTGCTGAGTCAGGGCTTCCCCTAAGTGGTGGTAAGACCAAGAAATGTCAGGATTTAACTCAATCGCATGGCGGTAAGCCGCGATCGCTTCATCTAAATTGCCTGACTCTAGAAAATGATCCCCTTCGTGGATATGGGTTACAGCCGTTTTCTCTGCATTCATTTTGAATAACTGCCACTTGTGATAAACTTGCAACGTAGTTGATTTTAACTGAAGTGTGCGAGCAAGACAAGAACTCACTGGACTGACCTGACCCTAGTCAAACACAGTAAAATACTGAATTGAGGATTTACGTTTGACATGGGGAACATTTTGCGATCGCTACCAGTCTGTCCACACTGACGCAACTTGCCTTCGGTCGAAGCAATCTAGCCAATAACAAGGAAAAATTAGGAGAGGGACGAAGTACAAAATGCACCAAGTCGTGCAGATGATAGTAGATGAAATATGTTACATAAAAACATTTGTTTCAACAAAATTCATAGAGGTATATAGGTATTATTGTGGTTGAACTAATTGCCGTTAAGGATGGACTAAAATGACTAACTGGAAAAAAACATTTTTATTTAAAGGAAAAGAGTTATATTACAATCGCATACCGTATAACAATCCGTCGGAAAGAGCGGTTGAAGTTTCGATTGGGTTTAACTTTCTGATTAATCTCCCAAATTCAAACCGTGTTCTAGAAGTGGGGAACGTACTTTCGCGCTATGAAAGCTCACTCGGCGAAAAGATGGGGGTTATTAAAAGAAGAATTATAGACAAATTTGAAAGAGATATAGGTGTGGATAACGAAGATTTAATGACTCTTGAATCCGAGGAAAAATATGATGCTATAGTTTCAATCTCTACCGTAGAACATATAGGTCAGGGACTTGATCCGTGCGGTGCTTACGGTGAGTCTACAGAAATTGGCGATCGGGAAGCTCCACTGAAGGCAATCGCGAAGATCTACGATTTGCTTGCTATTGAGGGAAAAGCAGTGATTACAGTTCCCTTTGGAGTCCTTACTGATGGAGGATGGTACATTCAGTTCAGCGCGCAGTATCTGGCACTATTAAAAAAATATGGAATTCCTCAAGAAGCCATCCGTACAAGTTTTTTAAGATTAACTGATAGAGATCCAACAAAGGATAGCGTCAAAATGCTTTGGGAAGAAAGAGAAGAGATAGAACTTAGTAATGTAGAGTACAACCATCCTTTCCCCTTTGCAAATGCAATCGCTGTTATAGAGCTTTGTAAGGTTTCCAACGATTTTCATTTAGACTTAAATATCGATCCTACCCCTCTGTTTTACAATAGGCCCTATGAAAATCGGGTGGAATTGGATCAAGACAAGGCGCAATTACACCCTACTCACACAGATTTAGAGCAATACAACCAGCCAGAGTATCAAACTCAGGCGAAGGTGGAAATAATATCGGTTCATGTACCAAAAACAGCAGGAACAACATTTTATCAAGTTTTAAGTCATGTTTATGGTCGTGAAGCTGTTTTCAGGGATAATGAGAATGTTCCCGAAAGTCAAATTAAACCATCTGCTTTACCAGCAAACATTAAAGTTATTCATGGTCACTTTGCCTTAGACAAGTACAAAGGCTATTTTCATAATGCTAAAAAAGTAATCTGGTTGAGAAACCCTGTAATTCGATTAATATCAAATTACTTTTTTTGGCGGATGGAAAAGGTTGGTATTCCACGCAATATGGATGTCTTGGGAATCGTAGAGTTTGCCAATCTTCCTGCGGTGCGAAATATAGTAGCTAACTATATTGGGAAAAATCAGTTGAGTAATTTTTACTTTGTCGGAATTCAGGAGTTTTTCCAGTCAGACTTAGAAGACTTAAAAACGATGATGGGGTGGAGTGATGTTAGCGTTTTTTTTACTAATGCTAATACATTTCCTGAGTATGATATTCAATTACGAAAAATATTAGATGATAACGAAATTGTCAAGAAGTTAGCACAGAGCAATAGTCTCGATATGGAACTGTATCAACAGGCTCTGAACTTGCGAGCAAAGCGTAGGAATGAATTAGGTGGATTCCACCAGCTTCTGCAACTTAGTGAACAGTCTCAGTCGCAATTGCATCAAGAACAGAGTCAATTGGCACAATCGCAGTTGCAACTGCACCAGATTCAGGGTGAATTGGAGCAATCTCAGTCGCAATTGCATCATGCACAGAGTCAATTGGCACAATCGCAGTTGCAACTGCACCAGACTCAGGGTGAATTGGCACAATCTCAGTCTCAACTGCACCAGACTCAGGGTGAATTGGAGCAATCTCAGTCTCAACTGCACCAGACTCAGGGTGAATTGGCACAATCTCAGTCTCAACACCACCAGACTCAGACGGAATTGGCACAATCTCAGTCTCAACACCACCAGACTCAAGCAGTATTGGTAAACTCTCAGTTGGATCTGCACCAGACTCAGGCGGAATTGGCACAATCTCAGTCTCAACACCACCAGACTCAGGCGGAATTGGAACTATCCCAGTCTCAACTGCACCAGACTCAGGCGGAATTGGAACAATCTCAGTCTCAACTGCACCAGACTCAGGAAGAGTTGGAACAATCTCAGTCTCAACTGCACCAGACTCAGGAAGAGTTGGAACAATCTCAGTCTCAACTACACCAGACTCAGGAAGAGTTGGAACAATCCCAGTCTCAACTACACCAGACTCAGGAAGAGTTGGAACAATCTCAGTCTCAACTACACCAGACTCAGGAAGAGTTGGAACAATCCCAGTCTCAACTACACCAGACTCAGGCGGAATTGGAACTATCCCAGTCTCAACTGCACCAAACTCAGGAAGAGTTGGAGCAAGCTCAGTCTCAACTGCACCAGACTCAGGCGGAATTGGAACAATTTCAGTCTCAACTGCATCAGACTCAGGAAGAATTGGAGCAATCCCAATCTCAACTGCACCAGACTCAGGTTGAAAGGCAACTATTTCAGTCTCAACTGCACCAGGCTCAGGTTGAAGGGCAACTATTTCAGTCTCAACTGCACCAGGCTCAGGCTGAATTGGAGCAATCCCAGTCTCAACTGCACCAGACTCAGGCTGAATTGCAGCAATCTCAGTCTCAACTGCACCAGACTCAGGCTGAATTGCAGCAATCTCAGTCTCAACTGCACCAGACTCAGGCTGAAGGGGAAAGACTACAGTTTCAGGGAGGTAGGGTTGGAGATTCTGACTTACGACTCCAGTTGGATTACAAACTGCTGGTGTGGGAGGCTTGGCACGCTCATCACAATGGTGATATGAAAGCTATGGCTCACTTTCTAAAGGAATCATTAAAGTGTACCCCTTTCTCCGCAACAGAAACAGTATTAAAATGGTTAGAGAGTTTTGCCCAGTTCAGTTCAGAAAAGGGGTATCACCTTGATACCAACTCCCTGATTAACTCAGCGGAATGGAAGGAATTGATGCGTCGCGGTCTTCATAATGGCAAGAGTGTAATTCCTATGCACTAGACTGAGATTGCTAGCAACGTGCGATCGCACATCTAAATCTGACGTTCGTCGATCAACTTAGAACACTGTCCTCACCGAGCAATCAATCGTTCGTTCCTGAATGTGACGATAAAAACAGTAGGTTTTCAATTTCAAACTTAAATTGTATTCACAATTATCAGGAGGATAAAATTGACTATGTTCAATCAAACAGTAAGTTATACTTTTGGTGTCAATCTTGTAGGTCACGTGACAGGTGAATTTGGTCTGGGCGAAGGCATGAGAGGTACCATTAGAGCAATAGAAGCAGCAGGGATTCCCTTCGCACTCAAGGATATTAAAGAAAGTTCGCAGCGGAACTTAGATTATACATACACAGATTTTTCTGAAAGTAATCCCTATCCAATCAACATCGTTCATGCCAATCCTAATCCAGTCCATATGGAGCAAATTGGTTCTGAATACTTTCAGGGTAGATACAATATAGGATTTTGGGCTTGGGAACTGCCAACATTTCCCTATTTTTGGCAAGGTGCTTTTGATTTATTTGATGAAATATGGACTTATAGCCATTACACGGCTGAAGCCATTGCTAAGGTATCGTCTATTCCAGTTCTAAAAGTAGCACCTAGCATTTATCTGCCACAATCATCATTGGGGAGAGAAGCTTTAGGATTACCCGAAAATAAATTTATTTTTTTGTTCATGTTCGACTTGGGAAGCATATTTGAAAGAAAAAATCCAATAGCTACAGTAGAGGCATTTCAACGAGCTTTTGATAAACTAAATAATGATGTGCTATTGGTGATTAAGTTCCGACCGCATCCACAGTTTAAAGAGCAGCAAGAGCAACTTTTGAGTTCGGCAAAAGAATGGTCATCTATTAAGTTTATAGAGGTAGATTTAAAAAAAGAAGAAATTCATTCCTTAGTTAACTGTTGTGATTGTTATGTGTCGCTGCATCGTTCAGAGGGTTTTGGCTTGACCATGGCTGAAGCGATGTTTTACGGAAAACCTACGATCGCTACTGCATACTCCTCAAATGTTGAATTTATGAATGTAGGGAATAGTTTTTTGGTGAAATATGACCTAGTTACAACTACGGAAGATTATGGGCCTTACCCAAAAGGTAGTGTCTGGGCCGAGCCTGATATTGACCATGCGGCCTCCTTAATGCAGTATGTTTTTCACAATTATCAAGAAGCTGAGCAAGTAGGAGCCAGAGCAGCTAGGGAGATTAAGTCTATACTGAGTCCGCAGACTGTTGGCAGCACAATTAGAAGTCGCCTGCAACATATTATGAAAATTGGGATTCGCAGGCAATTAGAGCAATCTCAATTTCAACTCCCCCTAATCAACGATGCAGAATTTTTGCAAGAAACTGAGAGCCTCAATGATGGAGATTTTCTGGAAGTAGCTTATCACGCCTATCTAAAACGCGATCCCGACCGCGAAGGCAAAGAAACCTACATCCAAGTTTTACATGATGGCACCTTCACACGTCAGCAATTCCTCTGTGAAATGCGGGATTCACCTGAATTTGAGGCTTTGTGGAAGCTTGTGGAGGAAGGACTTTTGCCCTTAGCTTCGGAAGTAAAATTGATTTCCGTACACATACCAAAAACAGCAGGCGTAACGTTTGGCAAGATTTTAGAACAAGTTTATGGTAGCGATAAATTAGTTAAAGAATACAAAAATAGGTCTTTAGCTACTATCGTGCAACAAGGTGGGATTAATAGAGAAACTAGAATAATTCACGGCTATTTTCCTGCTGTAAAGTACAAAGGATGTTTTTTGCATTCCGTTCCCTCGATAATTTGGTTAAGGCATCCCATTACTCGCTTAATTTCCTGGTATTGTGATTCTATTAGTATGCGGAGTGACGTTACTGAGGATGAATTTCAGAAATATGTCAGTCAAACCAAGCCGAGTCTGCTGGAATTTGCTGAGCTACCAGCAACCCAGAACTTGATGTCGAGGTGCGTTCTGGGAATGAAGCTAAGTGATTTTTACTTTGTCGGCATCCAAGAATTTTTCCGCGATGACCTAAGTGACCTGAGAGAGATGCTAGGTTTGCCAGAGGTAGAAATTGGTTGGCATAACAAAAATAGATACCCCGGGTATCACGGTTATGTTAACAATGTCTTGAGTGATAAGAATCTGCTAGCTAAGCTAGCAGCTATCAATAGCCAAGATATGGAACTTTATCAAACCGCATTGAATTTGAGAGAGAAGCGGAAAGAGAGAACTACAGAAAACTCAGAACTCCATTCAAGTTAGGGCTCGCTGCTATTTATGATTAAAAAAAACGCTGCGACTACTGGCATCAATCAGCAGCCAGTTATTATCAACGATGAGCCGAGCCTCACTAATCCCGTTTCGCAAATGGCTACTGAGGCGCAGTGTCGCTCAGATGCCTTTGTTTACTGGTGTCAAGAGACTCGTCTGCCTCACCCGCCTGTCTTCCACCGCAAGCTGTGGGAGTACGGCTATATCCTCCAGGCCCTATCTGAGACAGGAATGATGTCACCAGGCAAGCGTGGGCTGGGTTTTGGTGTCGGCAAGGAACCCCTGGTCGCGGTAATGGCCCAGCGCGGCTGCGAGATAGTCGCTACAGACCTCGATCTAGAAGAGGCTACAAAGCAGGGCTGGGCTGGTTCGGGTCAACACGCAGCAACGCTCGAAGCGCTTAACGATCGTGGTATCTGCCCGCGTGATCGCTTTGCGGCACTGGTAAAGTACCGGATCGCGGACATGAACAAAATAGATCCGGATTTGGTAGGCTTCGATTTTGTCTATTCGTCTTGCGCCCTCGAACACGTCGGTTCGATCGAACTGGGTCTGCAATTCGTAAAAAACAGCCTTAAGTGCCTGCGTCCGGGCGGAATAGCAGTACACACCACCGAATTCAACGTTTTTTCTAATGACGCGACGATCGACAACCAACAGACTGTACTGTTTCGACGGCAGGACATCGACGGACTCGCTGCAGATTTGACAAGCGAAGGACACGAAATAGTCCTCAACTACAACGCCGGAAGCGGGCCATTCGATCGTCACATAGACGTACCCCCCTGGTCGGCAATACACTTAAAGCTTCAGTTAGAACAATATGTCACAACATCCTTGGGGCTGCTCATTCAAAAGGCTTCATAGATTAAATCGTTTTTCAATCCTATTTAGACATTTCTACCCAGCAAAAAACAAGACCAATGTTAAATCATCAACTAAATAATTCTTTGGGTGTTAATTTAACCGGTCATATAACCGGTGATTTTGGGCTAGCGGAAGCCGCTAGAGGGAATCTCAGAGCCTTAGAAGCAGCCAGAATTCCCTTTGCAGTTAAGGATCTAAAAATAGATTGGCTACCAAACTCCGATACCAGCTACAAAAATTTTTCCGATGACAACCCATATCCAATCAACATTATCCAAACCAACCCCAATTGGGTTGAGCAGATTTTAGCAGGATACTTTCCCGGCATTGGTTCTGAATATTTCAAAGGGAAATACAATATAGGTGTCTGGTTATGGGAACTGCCAGTATTTCCCTCTGAGTGGCAGTGGGCATTTGATTTATTTGATGAAATTTGGACTACCAGTAACTTTTGTGCAGAAGCGTTTTCTGCCGTCTCCCAAGTTCCTGTACTCAAAATTCCTGTTAGCCTCGCCTTCCCGCAACCATTATTAACAAGAGAAAACCTCAACTTACCCAAAGATAAGTTTATTTTTCTATTCATGTTTGACTTTGGCAGTTCCTTTGAACGGAAAAATCCCTTTGCCACTGTTGAGGCATTTAAACGAGCTTTTGGTAAATCTAATCAAGATGTTTTACTCGTTCTCAAGTTTGCTAATGCTCATCTTTTTCCGCAACGGCGACAGGAACTGATTGATTTAGCTGAGGGTTGGTCATCTCTTCAGTTTATAGACGGACATTTGCAAAAAGAAGAGATTCACGGCTTGGTTAATAGTTGTGACTGTTATGTGTCTCTGCATCGGGCTGAAGGATTCGGTTTAACAATGTCGGAAGCCATGTACTACGGCAAACCAGTAATCGCCACAGCCTATTCATCTAATATGGAATTTATGAATGTTGGCAATAGTTTTCCGGTTAAATATGAACTGGTGACAACAACTGAAGATTATGGAGCTTACCCCCAAGGCAGTGTCTGGGCGGAACCAGATATTGCTCATGCTGCGTCTCTCATGCAGTCAGTATTTGAGAATTATCAGGAAGCTCAGAAAACAGGAAAAATAGCAGCCAAGGAAATCAGGTCTTTATTAAATCCTCAAGCTGTAGGTATAAAAATAAAAAATCGCCTTGGATTTATCATGGCACATCTAAATCATACCCAATTGTCAAATCGGTTCCATGAACTTCAGACAGAAAGAGATCTATTGGCTCGTCAAGCCCAAGCTTGGAGGCAGACAGCATTACAGGTACAGAAAGAGTTAGCAAAATACTCTTAATTTAAACGATAATAGCGCTGAATTATCAAGCATTTATTCGCAATATTTCTTAAGTAAAAGACGAACCATGTTAAATCAAACAATAGATTCTAATTTCGGCATCAATTTTATCGGACACCTGAGCGGTGAATATGGTCTGGGAGAAGGTTCTAGGGCCACTCTCAGAGCGATAGAAGCTGCTGGCATTCCGTTTGCACTGAAAGATATTAAGGTACATTGGCATCGAAATTTAGATAGCAGCTACACAAGTTTTTCCGAGCAAAATCCCTATCCCATTAACCTGATCCACACTCTGCCAGAACCCATGGTTTTCAACATGGTCGATCGCGAATGCTTTAAAGGTCGATACAATATTGGCTTCTGGGCTTGGGAACTGCCGATATTTCCATCAGGGTGGCTGTACGCTTTTTCTTTATTTGACGAGATATGGACTTATAGCAATTACTGCGCTGAAGCGATCGCGCCCGTATCCCCCGTCCCTGTGATTAAGATGATGTCCAGCCTTGAATTTCCCGAACCGTCATTTGAGAGAGAAGCATTAGGATTACCCCAAGATAAATTTATTTTTTTGTTCATGTTTGACTTCCACAGTACAATAGGCCGCAAAAATCCCTTTGCTACTTTGGAGGCATTTAAGCGAGCTTTTGCTCAATCGAATGAAGATGTCTTACTGGTACTCAAGTTTTCTAATGGCAACTTTTTCCCCCAAGAGCGAGACAAACTCAAAGCGCAAGCTGAGGGCTGGCCAGTTCACTTTATAGATGGGCATTTAAAGAGAGAAGAACTTCATGCTTTAGTCGCCAATTGCGACTGCTATGTTTCCCTGCACCGGGCCGAAGGTTTTGGTTTGACAATGGCGGAAGCGATGTACTACGGCAAACCCGTAATCGCGACTGGTTACTCATCTAATATGGAATTTATGAATGTCGGCAATAGTTTTCCAGTAAAATATGACATAGTGACGCTGACCGAAGATTATGGGCCTTACTTTAAAGGAAATTACTGGGCAGATCCCCATATCGATCATGCAGCATCCTTAATGCAGTATGTTGTTGAAAATCCCCAGGAAGCACAACAAGTAGGAGCGAGAGCTGCTCAGGAAATCAAGTCTTTACTGAGTCCTCAACTTCAAGGCATCAAAATTAAAAATCGGTTGGAAATAATTAGAAACAGAATGAACCAATCTACAAACTGGTCAACAGGCATCCATCAAATTCAGAAAGAGACGGCTTTGGCTCATTCTCAAATCCAAGTTTGGCGGCAGACAACACAGCAAATTCAATCGGAGCTAGCGCAATACCAACGGTTTGCTAAGACTTGAAAAATTTATTTGCTTTACTGTAGATATTTCTTATGAGGAGTTCAGTTATGTCCAACAACACAAGTTTTAAGTTTGGAGTTAATATTATCGGTCATGTGAGTGGCGAGTTTGGCTTGGGCGGGGGTGTGCGAGGGACTATCAGAGCGCTCGAAGCAGCTAACATTCCTTTCACCATTAAGGATATGAAAGAAAATTCGCAACGCAACTTAGATTCTACATACACCAATTTTTCCAGCGATCATTCTTATCCCATTAATATTGTCCATACCAACCCTCACGAGTCCTTGTTGAATTTGATCGACCCGGAATATTTTAATAATCGCTATAATATTGGTTTTTGGATTTGGGAACTTCCGGTATTTCCTGATTTTTTCAGAGGAGCTTTTAATCGATTTGATGAGGTGTGGACTTACAGTAATTATACTGCCCAAACGATTTCAGATGTATCGCCTCTTCCCGTTGTCAAATTACCACCTAGCATTTATTTAGCGCCCAACGAGTTGGGGAGAGAATCTTTAGGACTACCTAAAGAAAAATTTATTTTCCTGTTCATGTTCGACATGGGTAGCGGTTTTGAGCGAAAAAATCCTTTTGCTACCATTGAGGCGTTTAAAAAAGCTTTTGGTCAGTCTAATGAAGATGTTTTACTGATTATTAAGTTTCGACCTCATCCTTACTATCAAAATCAGTACGATCAACTAAAAGCAATGACAGAAGACTGGCCATCTATTCAACTTATCGAAGGGCATTTGAGCAAGGAAGAGGTTCATGGCTTAGTAGATAATTGTAACTGCTATGTATCGCTACATCGGGCTGAGGGTTTTGGTTTGACTATGGCGGAGGCAATGTATTACGGCAAGCCAGTCATAGCTACCGCTTATTCATCAAATACCGATTTTATGAATGTCGGCAATAGTTTTTTGGTGAAATACGATCTAGTGGCAACTACTGAAGCTTATGGACTTTACCCAAAAGGTAGTATCTGGGCTGAGCCGGATATCGATCATACAACTTGGCTCATGCAGTATGTTTTTAAAAATTATTCGGAAGCACAGGAAGTAGGAGCGAGAGCAGCTAAGGAGATTAGGTCTTTATTCAATCCAGAGCTTATTGGTCAAAAAATTAGACATCGCCTGGAATATATTATGAGGGCAATAGAAGAGAAAAAGTTGGTTGAATCGCAAGCTCAAGCGTGGAAGCAAGCGGCGCTGCAATCTCAGAGAGAACTAGACAGAGCAAGGCTTCAATTTTGATATTAGCAACTGGCTGGCATCAGGGATTATTTATTATGCGTCTTCTGATAAATTAGCCTACAAATCTTCCGCTCGCATACAGCAAATGTAGAAACAATAAGAATTATCGGGATTATCATTTAAAAGTTGGCTGTGAAGAAATTCATGGTTGAGAGTTTCCTGGCTTGAAGTTTCAATCGATTGTGAGAGATCAATAATACCCTTCGTCTCCACTATTTTGAAATTATGCTTCTCCAAAAGCTTGCACAAATCATCGAAATAGTATTCTAGCTTGTGTTCAGGATGAATATAATTATTGGGAAACTGTAGCTTGGTAGCTTTCCTATTAGGAGTGTCAAGAGCCAACTTACCACCAGACTTTAATAATTTATAAACTTGGTCCAATAGTTTTTCTGCTTCTTCTGTGGTGATGTGTTCGATTGACTCTCCGGACCAAACTAAGTCAAAACTATTTTCTTGAAAGCAGCTTAAGTCTGTCATGCTTCCATAAACATATTCAATATTGCAATTTTGGTGCTTAACTTTTCTTGGCCAATCTGGCCCTGGAAACATCATTTTGTCTGGCGGAAAATCTCTAATATATAAATTTTCTGGAAGATGAGGATAGCCGAGCTGTAATAGAGCTCCTCTTTTATCTGATGCAGAATAACCTCCCAAATCTAATATCGCATTAGCAGGCGGTAGAAGGGTTCTAACCATTTTCATGCGAGCACTATGAAGTTTATTGTCCAACATAGAGTTGATATTTTCTTCAGTAAAGCCATGATTGCCACCTTCTTCACCTGTCAGCTTTTGTTGAAATTCATGCGCCTCAACCATTTTTTTTATAACAGTAGCTCGAGACGCACCTGTATTTAGTTCGTTTAACCAACCTTCCAGCCCATCAGGATCTGCTTCCCGCTCAAAGATTACCCAATATGCCATCCAGAGATAACTTTTGTCGCTCTTAGCATGAGCGGATAAAGTATTTTGGATACTTTCTTGCAGACGTTTTTCTTGTTCCGGTTTCATGGATCTCCCTCTAATTTGGACTGGCTTCTAAGCTTGTTACACCTGAAAGGCGTTTTTGAAATTCACTTGACTCAATCATCTTTTTGATGATATCAGCTCGATTCAAACCTGCCTTGATATCGTTTAACCAACCTTCTACTCCTTCAGGGTCAGCTTCCCGCTCAAAAATTACCCAATAGGCCATCCAGAGATAACTCTTGTCGCTTTTAGCATGAATAGAGAAAGTCTTTTGGATATTTGATTCTAGACGCTGAGCTTCTTCCGGTGTCATTTGGGTTTCTCTAATTTCGATTGACTTTTGTAGGGTAATAATATTGATTATGCGACATTACACTACGAAATGTAGACCACATCGCAATCTAAATTAGAAAATCTTGGGTTCTAACTCTAAGGCGTGACGGTAACAAGAACTTGCTTCATCTATTCGCCCTTTTTTGGTCAATACTTCCCCTAAATTATAGTGGAACCAAGAGAAATCTGACTTAAGTTCTATGGCACGGCGGTAACAAGCGATCGCTCCCTCCAAATCTCCTTGATGTCGCAGCATATCCCCTAAATTATTGTGGATATACGGATCGTCAGGTTTTAACTCGATCGCGCGGCGGTAACAGTTCATCGCTTCCTCCCGCTGACCTTTTGCACTCAAAGCATCGCCTAACAATTGGTAAGGTTTATACTCATTTGGTTGAACCTCAATAGCGCGGCGGTAACAAGCGATCGCCCGCTCTGTATCATTCTTTTGCGCGAATATCAACCCCAACTGCAATTGCGCCTCACCGCATTCGGGATTTACCTGCAACGCCATCTGATAAAAGACGATCGCCCCATCCGGCCAATTCTTCCGCACCAAAGCATCAGCCAACCCAACATAAAGGTCAGCATCATTCGGCGCAATCTCCAGCGCCTTGTGATACAACTGCACGTCATCACGATTCTCCTGAATCGCCCGCCCGTACAAACGCATCGCCTCCTTCAAATCCCACTGCGATCGCATCCTCAAAGCATCAGCCAACTTTTGCGAAATCCACGGCAAATCCGCCTGAATTTGCACAGCATGGCGGTAAGCGGCGATCGACTCATCCCACCGTTCCAGCTTCTCAAAAGCCGTTCCCATGTTGTAATAAGTCCAAGGAAAATCACGATTCAACTCTGCCGCGCGCCTGTAAACATCGATCGCTTCCTCCCACCTTTCCATTTCTAGCAACACGTCGCCTAACTTGCTCTGCGACCAGAAGAAATTCGGATTGATTTCGTTAGCACGCCGGTACGCAACAACCGCCTCATCCCACCGTTCCAAATTCACCAGCGCTTCTGCTAAATTGTTGTGCGCCCAAAAATGGTCCGGATTGAGTTCGATCGACCTTTGGTAAGCCGAAATTGCCTCTTCCCACCTTCCCAGTTTAATCAGCGCGTCAGCTAAATAGTTGTGCGACCAACTGAAATCTGGATTTAATTCTGTTGCTTTCCGGTAAGACTCTACAGATTCTTCCCACCGTTCCAACTTCAGCAACACATCAGCTAAATTGTTGTGAGACCAGCTAAAATCTGGATTTAATTCGATCGCCTTGCGGTAAGCATTTACAGCTTCTTCCAACCTTTCCAACTTAACCAGCGACTCAGCTAAATTGTTGTGCGACCAAGAAAGTTCGGGATTATTTCTAATAGCGTTGCTGTAAGCATCTACCGCCGCTTCCCACTGTTCTTGATTTCTGAGAATTTCGCCCAATTCGTGATAAGCTGCGCCAGCATTTGGGTTCAATGCCACCGCGCGCCGGTAACACTCAATTCCCTTATCTACCTTACCTTGCTCGATCAAAGTTTTGGCTAAATTTTCGTGTTCCTCAGCGGTGCCCGACTTGGGGTCGATCGCATATGCCCGATACCAAGCCTCAGCCGCCTCCTCCGATTTGCCTAACTGCGTCAAAAGTTTCGCAAAATTGCGGAAAGCACCGGCAAAATCCGGTTTCAGGGCGATCGCCTTTTCGTAAGCAGAAACCGCTTGCTGCCACTGTTCTTGCTGCGCGCAAATGCTGCCGTAATTAGCATAAGCTTCGGCAAAATTTGGGTTAATTTCTATTGCTTTGACATAGCAACTTTTAGCTTCATCAATTTTGCCGCCAGCTTGCAGGGCGTTGCCCAGCATTTTGTAAAGCGGCGCTTCCGGCTTAATTTGCAGCGCCTTCTTGCAAGCTGCGATCGCCTGTTCCAATTTGCCCTGAGCAAAATAGCCTTCTGCCAGTATTTTGTATGCTTCTGGATCTTCTATATTAATTGTAGAATTAACTGCCTGCTGAACTGGCGGCTTAACTGGCGGCTGCACTGGCGGCTTAACTGCGGTTGCTGCGGGCTGCTGCTGCTTAACTGCACCGTTTGTGGCAGTTGCACCCGCCAAAGTTTGCTGTCCCTCGCTGCCGTTTCTCGCATTAGCTGCGTTGAGTTCAATAGCTTTGCGATAATATGCTGTCGCTTCCTCTAACTTGCCTTGTTTTTTGAGCGCTTCGCCCAAATTTTGGTAAGGAGTCGCCACATTAGGATTTAATTTTATGGCGCGATCGTAACAAGCGATCGCTTCGGGGAATTTTTCCTGCCGAAAAAAAGCGTCGCCCATATTCAAGTGTTCCACAGGCGCTACTTTTTCCGGTTCCAAACTAAATGCTTGATACCAGCACTGCTGGGCTTCTTCCGGTTTGCTAATTTGTCCGAATACTTTTGCTAAATTCCGGTACACTCCCGCGAAATTCGGCTTAATCGCGATCGCCTTTTGATAAAATCCGATCGCCTCCTGCCATTTTTGCTGCTGCGCGCCAAGGCTGCCCAAATTCGCGTATACTTCCGCAAAATTCGGTTCTATTTCAATCGCTTTAGCGTACCAGTGCCGCGCCTCTTCCATCCTGCCTTGAGCTTGCAGCGCGTTGCCCAAAGTCTTGTAAGCCGGTGCAAAATTGGGGTGAATTTTCAAAGCTTGCTCGCAGGAGGCGATCGCTTCTTCTAATTTTCCTTGGGATAAGTATATTTCTCCCTGTTGGTTAAATTGAACCGCTGTTGATTCTGTACTCACTGTTGATGGCATATGGGCGGCGGCTCCAGAGGCAGGAATTAAATAGGGTAGTCAAAACGTTTCACAATTATACTCGCGTTTGACACTAAGAGTAGCGGGCTTGTTCCCCCAATTCTTAATTTTTTTGACTCTCGGTGCTGGCGAGGAACCGGGATTGTCGGCTGATTTTTTGATTTTACGGCTAAATATGTAAGAATCAGTACGGTTTCAGGGAGATTTGCGCGCCAGTCCAGACTTTTGTACCTTCGGGTCGATCGCCCGTTTTGTAAAGAAAAGTAAACACTGCCGGTGCTTGCTTGTGGGATGCTTTCTTGTCGATTGGGTAAGGAAGATTGCACCCTTTTCTACAGGCTTTTTATCGGCGGGCTAGGAGCAACGGCCCACAAGAAAGAAATTCACTCTTCGCTTCACAGGCCCGAAAGCCTGTTTTTGAGCCTGGTGAAAGATGTGCGATCGAACCCAAAAGACATCTCCCAAAAAGAAATGGTTGATAGAGCGCTCTTAAATTATAATGGAATTTTATCCCCAAAAACATGAGCCA